>JAENWY010000157.1 GCA_016649775.1 Spirochaetaceae bacterium | reverse complement strand
AATTATTTTTTAAACATCAATTATTTTTAAAAGACTATTATAGATAGCTTTTACTCTCTTGAGTTCTTCTTCCTGTTTAGCTTTCTCTAATTCTGAAATTAGTTGCCAAAGTGAATATAGTGAATCATCTAATGCTTTAAAATAATCTTTTGTGGCACTAAAAGTATAATCATTATTTTTAGTAAAATTTAACTTGATAAAGTAAAAACTATCATTCCTGTAAGGTGTTATCTTAGATATATAACGAAGGTTATCAACAAGGGTTTTAAAATCTCTATCGCCATATACTCCAGTTGGAATTAAAGCCTCTCTAATGCTTAATTTCCCAGCCATATGTAGTATTGAATAAAGTTTAGAACCATTTTGGATGTATCTACCATTGAATAAAATTCTAACAGGAGTATTTTGTGCTCTTCTCTGGGCATTGTTATCAGCTTTTTTAAGATACATCAAATCTTCATAAGGTATAGTTGCAACTTTACTTTTATGTGTAATTGCAAATAGTGGATATGTTTTACCATATATAGTTACACTACCGCCACTCTTGCTATTTGATTTAATCTCAATTGCTTTGCTAACTCTAGCAGATCTTTCTTCTTTACGGCGACTCTTTTTATCTTCTTTATTACTAGAACCTCTTCTTCCGCTACTTTGTTCAATAGCCTCAAGTTGTGTAGCAAGTCCTTTTTCAATGTCATCAAGCCAGTCTTTAGCAATAGGGCTAACTGATCTTGCAAACAATCTAGAAGTTTCGACTAATTCACCAGCAACAATGTATTTAGGCAGGTTTCTAAAATCTGCAGAACCAGGGTGAATGAAGATTTCCTTAGCAGAAAGAGAATTATACATAAATCCAAATTCTTTAACACAGATATTTTGTTTTAATCCACTTGCAATACAACAAATATAGTCATGAATTGAACCACCTCCAGTAAGAGGTATTCCAATTTCACTAACAATATCTGATAACTGTTCATTTACATGGACAATTTCTTGCATGCTTTGGTGATCCATATAATTTGATGTACAATAATTTTGTTGATCCTTTATTTTGTCAATTTTTGTATATTGATCAAATATAGTAAGATAGCTTACAAAATCACCATATTTTGAATTATTAAATTTCTTTTGTGCCGCTCTTGCCTCATTTTCTTCGCCAGGAGGAAGAATAAAAGGTGATTTAGCAGATAAGAAGGATATAGCTATTATTACTTCATTAATAACTGATGGATAGTTAATAATTGCCTCTACTACAACACGAGCATGTCGAGGGAGAAGAGGGAATTTAACCATCAATTCACCAACTTTTGTTAAATGTCTCTCTGAATCAATAGCACCAATAAAATTAAGTGTTTGTTCTGCACTTATAATTGCTTCATTCTTTGGTTTTGTTAAGAAATCAAAGTGTTCCCAATCATAAAGGCCTAAATCACTCATACGAAGTATAACTTCTGATAAGTCTGTTCTAAGAATTTCTTCTGTAGAATAAGCAAATCGTGATTCATAACTCTTTTCACTATATAAGCGATAGCATATACCACTTTGGGTTCTTCCTGCACGTCCTTTTCTTTGAGCACAGGAGGATTTGGAAATAGGAAGAGCAATTAGTGTACTTGTAAAACTTTTTTGGTTATAGAAGTTCATTTTAGCTACACCAGAATCAATAACTGTTGTTATACCATCAATTGTAATTGAAGTTTCTGCTATATTTGTAGCAACTACTACCTTAGTTTTACCTTTAGGGGTATCGTTAAATACAGATTCTTGCTCTTCTTTACTTAATCTACCATATAATGGATAAATTATTAGATCTTTCTTTTTATCCATTTGAACTAGTGCTTCAACAGTATTTTTTATATCAAATTCACCAGGTAGGAAAATTAATATATCTCCAGAATGATCTGCAACTCTATCTTTAACAATATTACAAATGGCATAGTTTCTTTCTTCAAGATTACTAATATTGACTGTTTTATATATTATTTCTACAGGCCAAACTTTAGCCTTGATGCTAATGACAGGACAATTATCAAAGAATGAAGAAAACTTTTTGGTATTAATTGTAGCAGAAGAGATGATTACTTTAAAATCTGGTCTACTTTTTAATACTTCTTTGAGCATACCAATAATAAAATCGATGTTTAAGCTTCTCTCATGGGCCTCATCAACTAGCATTACAGAGTAATTAGATAAAAGAGGGTCTGCTTTTAATTCCATTAATAGAATACCATCAGTCATTACTTTTATATGAGTTAAGTTTGTAGTTGTATCATTGAATCTCATTTTGTATCCAACGAAACTACCTTCCTCGTCTTCTAGTTGTCTTTTCATGAATTCACAAACAGATAGGGTAGCAATACGACGTGGTTGAGTAATACCAATATTAAGTATTCCATCATATCCAGCTTCATGTAAAATGACTGGAATTTGAGTTGTTTTACCAGAGCCTGTTGGACTCTCGACAACAATAACTTGGTTTTCTTTTAGAGCCTTTAATATTTGAAGCCGGTTTTGATAAACCGGTAGGTGCGACATGTCTTTCATTATAGTCCTTGTTTAATTAATTTTGCAGCTTCATTTATGTTAATTGATTCAAAACTTTCTCTAGTATTTAAATTCTTTAGAGAAAATGTATGATGCGCTTCATCATAATCTTTAATTATAATTCCGAATGGAATTTGATTTGTTTCTGCATATTTAAATTGTTGATTTAATTTCTTTTTTAGTAAGTAGTGATCTACTCTTAAATCTTCTTCTCGAAGTGCTGTTGCAATTTTATTCCCATAGGCATATGTAGTATTATCTTCATTGAAAATAACTACATCACTGTATGAAGATTTGCCAATAACACTATTGTCTAACTCTTCTAATGCACTTAATAGTCTATCTAGACCAATTGAACTTCCTACTCCAGGTAATTCTTGTTTTGTATAAAGAGATGCTAGATTATTATATCTACCACCACTGCAAACAGATCCAAAAGATGGTAAATCATCTAAAAATGTTTCATAAACAATTCCTGTATAATAATCTAATCCTCTTGTAATAGAGGAATCAAAGGTAAAGTGCTTTTCAATTCCCTCTGATACTAAATAATTATATATATCTTTCATACGAGTTGTATGTTCTTCTTCACCACCTGCTAACTTAGATAATCTATCAAGAGTTTCTAGGAAGCCCTCATTATCTAATTTTGTTATATAACTTAATATAGCATTAGCTTTTTCTTCACTTTTGGTGACATCAATAAGTTGCTTCTTAACTTCTTCTTCTCCAATTTTTCTTAGTTTATCAACAATTCTAAGAATTTCAACGCTATCATCAATAACTTCAAAATGTGTTAAGAATGCATTAAATAAACCACGATGAGCTACGCAGAAAGTATAATTATTGATTCCTAATTTATTAAATGATGTATTCATCATTGAAAGAATTTCAAAATCTGCTTCTGCATTATCAGCCCCAACAATATCAAAATCACATTGATAGAACTCTCTAAATCGTCCTTTTTGAGGTTTTTCACCTCTCCATACTTTATTTATATGATATCTTTTAAATGGTAGGGCTAGTTCATTATAATGCGCTGCAAGGAATCTTGCAAATGGAACTGTTAAATCGAATCGAAGTGCAACTTCTCTACCACCATTATCTTCGAAGTGAAAAATCTGTTTATCAGTTTCTCCACCACCTTTACCAAGTAGTACTTCAGTGTATTCTAATGCAGGTGTATCAATTGCTACAAAACCATGGGTAGTAAATAACCGTTCAAGTTTGTTTATAATTTTTCTTTTAGGGATTTCTTGATTAGGAAGAGAATCTCTAAAACCTTTTAGGATTTTAGGCTCTATTATCTTCGTTTTATTTACTTTTTTAACGGACATATAAGGCTCCTGTTGAATTTATTTGATTATTGATGTACAAATGTATTATAAAGATTATAATGCATCTTAACAATAAGATGTTATAAAAACAAAATAAATATTAATGAGAAATATTGATGCTGATTCGTTACAAACAAGATCAAGCAGGAAATACCGTTCCTGTTGCTAAGATTTATACACAAGGCGAACATAAAATTGATACTACTAAAATTGATAACGATGCCTTAAAAGCGATTAGAAAACTTAACTCAATTGGAGCAGAAGTATATATCGTGGGTGGTGCAGTTAGAGATTTAATGCTCGGCAGTATTCCAAAAGATTTTGACTTAACAACAAGTGCTTCTCCTAGACAAATACATAAATTGTTTTGGAACTCTAGAATTATTGGTAAAAGATTCAAATTAGTTCACCTTGAATATGGTGAAAAAATTATTGAGGTTTCTACTTTTAGATCTGGCGAAGATGCTACAGAAGTTAATGGTAACAATATTTTTGGAACTGTTGAACAGGATGCAAAGAGAAGAGATTTTTCTATAAATGCTCTGTACTACGATGCAATAAACAATCAAGTACTCGATTTTAATGATTCCATGAAGGATTTCACGAAGAAGAAAATTTCTTCAATTATAGATTTAAAGTATTCCTTTAAAGAAGACCCTGTTAGAATGATTAGGGCTATTAAATATAGCACAACAACAGGCTTTAAATTAAATTGGAATGTTAAAAGATCTATAAAGTCACATGCCTCAGAACTTGGAAGTGTTTCTACAAGTAGATTAACTGAAGAAGTCAATAAAATATTGGCTTCTGGATATAGTAAAGACATTATTCAAAGCTTAGATAAATATAGACTATTAGTTTATTTATTACCTTGCTTTAGTGTTTACTGTAAAGATTTAAAAGTTAATCAAAGTTTAGAACTTCTAGATGAAAAGGTAATGGCTTACAAAAAAGATAAAGGACCTGAGGTTCTAAAATCTGAAATGCTACAATATCTAGTTAAAGATATCATTTTGTTTACAGATGATGATATGACTGCTAGACAGAGATTTAAAGAAACTTTTAGACAAGTTAAAATTTTAATATCTCCAATGACTCCAAGTAACTATGAAGTAGAAGTGTGTTGTGCACATCTTTTAGGTTCAAAAGGTTATAATGTACCACGAGGTTGTATTAGACATACTAAACCTGTTAGAACAATGGGAGATACCCGATTTAAGGGCGATAGTAAAAAGAAGCCATTTACTAAAAGATCTCCAAAAAGTGGTGTAAAAAAGAAAATCCAAAGCTTTGAAACAAAAACAGTTGAAAAAGCAACTCCTAATAAGAGAAAAACTCACCCACAAAATAAAGGGGAGAGTAAATAAGTTAAGGATGGTAGTGTAAATCGCTATCATCTTATTTTTTTT
>JAENWY010000055.1 GCA_016649775.1 Spirochaetaceae bacterium | reverse complement strand
GAATAAAAATATAAAAAAATAATCCAATTTTAGTTAAATATTGAACATTGCTAACTCTTTTATAAGTGTTACTCTTTTTTTATTAATAAAGGAGTATTCAAATTTATGAAAAAATTAGGAATTGCAATTATTGGAACTGGCGGAATATCTCATTTTCACCTTGAAGGTTATCTTGCAGAAAAGGATCGATGTAATGTTGTTGCCTTATGTGATTTATATGAGGATAAGTGTTTAACTTTAGCAAACGATTATAAATTAGATTTGTCCTTAATAACAATTACAAAAAATTATAAAACATTATTATCTCGCAATGATATTGATGTTGTTTCAATATGTTTACCTCCAACACTTCATTGTGAAGTCACTAGTGCTTTCTTGCTTGCTGGTAAAGATGTTCTTTGTGAAAAACCAATGGCTGCTAGTTTAGAAGAAGCAGATGTAATGCTACAAGCAGAGAAAAAGAGTGGTAAAATTTTAGGTATTATTTCTCAAAACAGATTTAGAGAATCAGCTTGGAAAGTAAAAAAAATGCTAGATCAAGGTGTTTTTGGAAAAGTATTGATGAGTAGGGCTAATTCCATGTGGTACAGAGGAAATAGTTATTATGATTTGTGGTGGAGAGGTACATGGAATCATGAAGGTGGTGGTTGTACTTTGAATCATAGTGTACATCAGATTGATATGCTTAATTGGTTTATGGGAATGCCAACTTCTACAATATCTATTATGACTAATTTAACTCATACCAATAGTGAGGTAGAAGATACCTCTCTTTCAATTTTAAGATATCCTCAGGGTGTTGGAGAAATTAACGTTTCTTTGAATGATATGAATGAAAAACAAGATATCTTCTTTCAATGTGAAAAAGCAGAAGTATCTGTTCCTTGGGAAATTCATTGTATGAAATCAAAAAATAATGGTTTTCCTATTGCCGATTTAGAGAGTGAAAAAAAGTTTCAAGAAATATATGATTCATTAGATGGTGTTGACGGTAAGGAAGGACATCCCGCTGAGATAAGAAATTTTTTGAATGCTGTTCAAGGAAAAGATACTTTAGTAGTAACAAGTATTGATGGAAAAAATGCTTTAGAATTAATTTATGCAATTTATAAGAGTTCATCTGAAAAGAGAGAAGTATTAATTCCTTTAGATAAAAATGATGTTTTTTATAAAAAGGAAACTATGTTTAAAGTAGTACCAAGATTTTTTGAAAAAACAAAGAGTATTGAAAATGCTGATGGTAATATAACCGTTGGTAATATGGATGAGGATAAATAGAATGGCTAATAAATATGATAAAAGTAATGGTCAAAATTATGCTCCTACAGGAGAGAAAAATGTGGTATGTAAGAACGGTGAATTCATTGTAGGTGCAACCCAATTAAATCATGGGCATATTTATGGAATGTGTAATGGCTTAGAAGAAGCTGGAGCAACAATTGGATATGTATATGATAGTGATTCTCAGAGAGTGGAAGATTTTATTAAAGCTTTTCCAACTGCAAAAATATGTAGTAGTGAAGATGAATTGATTGAAAAACAAGAAATAAATTTAGTTGCTACCTCTGCTATTGCAAATGAACGATATCTTGTTGGTCTAAAAGCATTAAATGCTAAAAAAGACTTTTTCTCAGATAAATGTCCTTTTACAACTCAAGAGCAAGTTGATTTAGCTAGAGCAAAAGTAAAAGAAACTGGTCTAAAGTGGTTTGTTTACTATAGTGAAAGATTACATGTTGAAAGTGCCATATATGCAGAACAATTAATTAAAGAAGGTAGAATTGGTGATGTAGTTGCTATTAAAGGATGGGGTCCTCATAGAATTAGTTTAAAGGATCGTCCAAGTTGGTTCTTTAATAAAGAACAGTTTGGTGGAATTATTACAGACATAGGCTCTCATCAATTAGAGCAAGTGTTGGCTTATTCAGGTGCTAAAGATGCAAAATTTATTTCGAGTAGAGTTGGTAATTTAAAGCACAAAAATTATCCAAACTTTGAGGATTATGGGGATGCTTTTTTTATTACAGATAATGGAATTCCTTGTTATATAAGTGTTGATTGGTTTACCCCTGATGGGTTGGGAACCTGGGGTGATGGTCGAATGCTTATTCAAGGTAGTAAAGGATATATTGAAATAAGAAAATATATTGATGTTGCTGCAGATAAAGAGGGAGATCATGTTATTCTTGTTGATGATGAAAAGGAATATCACTATAAAGTTCATGGAAAAATAGGATTTCCTTTTTTTGGAAAAATGATAAGAGATTGTATTGATAGAACTGAATTATCTATATCCCAAGAGCATGTGTTTAGATCAATAGAACTTGCAATTGAAGCTGAAGTTAAGGCTTTGGTAATTTAATATATGAAATATTCAATAATTGGATGTGGCAGAATCTCCTCCCATCATATAGAAAGTGCTCAAAAAAATAAGCTTGATATAATTGGACTATGTGATTTGGACATTAATAAAGCATATGAGTTAGCTAAAAAATATAATTTAGATAGTGCTATTTGTTATGATAATTATAAAGATATGATTAATGATTTGTTAAAAAAGAAGATTCTTTATCAAGAGGATTTTAAAAAGAATTTTTTTACATCTGTTACAACAGATAGTGGAAGCCATTTTGTAATTGCAAAATATCTATTATCAAATTCAATCAATACACTTTGTGAAAAACCTATCACTTTGTCATTAAAAGAGTGTGATGAATTAATTGAGATTTCAAATAAAAATGATTTAATATTTGGGGTTTGTCAACAAAATAGATTAAACAATTCTTCTCAACTTTTAAAGAAGGCTATTGATAGTGGAGCTTTTGGTAAAATCTCACATGCGTCAGTATGTGTTAGATGGTGTAGAGGGAAAGAGTATTATTCCCAAGATAGTTGGAGAGGTAAATGGCTTAGTGATGGTGGTGCTATGATGAATCAATGTATTCATGGAGTTGATCTATCAAGGTGGCTTATGGGTAATGATGTTGAGTCAATGTATTCAGTAATTGCAAATCAACAACATGATTATTTAGAAGTTGAAGATTTAGGTGTAGCTATTGTTAAATTCAAGAGTGGAACAATTTTAACCATTGAGGGAACTACTAATATATATGATGATAATTTAGAGGAGACCATTGCAATTTTTGGTGAGAATGGAACTGTAAAATTATCAGGAGAAGTTGCAGAAAATATAGTTTATTGGAAATTTAAAGATACTAAAGTGAATAATTGGATAAAAGATATTAAGGAAGTCAATTATTCAAGTGTTTATGGTGATGGTCATTCAAGAATTTTTGAAAATATTATATTAGCGATAAAAAGTCATACAACCCCTTATGTAGATGCTATAGCTGGCAGAAACGCCTTAGAAAATATATTAGCAATGTATGAAAGTTATTTCACAAAGAAACTTGTTAAATTTCCTTTATCAAATGAATGTAGTACTAAAAAATATATCAATTATAATTTAAGCAAAAGTAATTTCATGAAGAAGCCTCTAAATATGTAATAAACCGGTATGCCTTATTGCTTGCAGTCATCAAATAACCTGTAAGCTAGATTGGATGAAGTCAACTAAAAAGTTTTAGACTACCGGGTCGCTTATCATATAGACTTCCGATTTATTAAAATTATATCAAGCAAAGTTGTATAGGTTTACTTACCAGAATGGCTTTAATCTATAACTTTTACCATTTAGGGTTCCTTTTTTAAGGAACCCTAAATGGTAAAAGCTACAGTTTAAGTTACAAAAGTCCTTTTTAGGCTTATTATGAAACCTCGTTGAACTTGACAATTCAAGCCTTAAAACTAACTCATAGATAATAATGATACTCTAATGTTTTAACTTTTATTTATCATCAGTATGTTCTGTAAAAAAGAGAGTTATAGAATCAATAGTATCTTGAATATGTCCTTCCATTATCTTCTCAGCTAGTTTTTTATTATGATCTTTTAATGCTTCGAGTAACCTTTTGTGATATTTAAGTCCATTTGCAGAACCCATAATACTTACTATTTGTTCCATAGTGTTTGATAAATAAGTTTGCATGGATTGATATGTTTTTATAATAAAAGGATTTTTTGTTGCATTTCCTATTAGAACATGAAACTGAAAATCTGTTTTAGAAAATTCTTCAGTATTTCTAGCTGTATTAATCATATGTTGATATACCTTTTCTAGTTGTTCTAGTTCTGGTGATGTGATACGTTCTGCAGCAATACCAGCAATTCCTGTTTCAAAAACCTTTCGTAATTCAATAACATATATAATATCTTCATTTGAAGGCTGTGAATTATTAAAAGAATTAAAGTCTAGTGTTGTAGAAGGATTAATTGATATTACTTCAGTGCCTTTTCCTCTCGTAGTTTTTACAAAACCCTTATCCACTAGATTTTGGATTGCTGCTCTAGCTGTAATTCTACTTACAGAAAATTTCTCACATAATTTTGCTTCTGATGGTAGTAAAGTTGAGATACCCCATATTCCTGATATAATTTCACTCTCTAATATTCTAGATACCATTATCTTTTTAGACTCTTTGTTTTTCATTTATTCCTCTGTATTACTTTCTCTTTTATTTTAACACAAATTGTTAAATTAATTAATTATATGTTAAGATTTTATGTGAGTTATTTATTACTTGTTATATTAACTTATTATATAAATATAAATCAATATATTTTACATATAATAGTAATTATTTTATTATAGATATTATTTTAGCTATAAGTTGTTAAAAAGCAGTATTTTGGTAAAAATACTTTTAAAGTATATATATATATTATAATAAGTAAAAGATATGTTATAATATGTATAAAATATTTATAATTTATTTGTTGACGAATATGATAAGCTGTGTTAATCTCATAAATGTTAACAAAAGGAGTTAAATATGAAAAAATTATTAGTTACTATGGTTGTCGCATTATTAATGGTTGCACCTATGTTTGCTAATGGTAGCAAAGAAGCTACCCCTGCAGCTGATGCAAAAAGTGCAATTGTGGTTACCTCTGAATCAGAGCAAAGTTCCGGAGAAAGTAAGAATCAATCAGCTAATGCTGTATCTGTCAAGAAAATTGAATCAAGTGTAAAAGCAGAGACCGTAATACGATTTGCTTATTATGATAATGCAACTTGGCCTACAATCTCAAAAGCACCTCTTCCTGAACATGCTTATGCTTTAGTTTTTAAAAGTATGGTTGAATCATTATCGAATGGTACAATACGTGTTGAATTATATCCAGGAAATGCTTTAGGTGATACCAAAGCAACAATGGAAATGGCAATGTCTGGAAGTATTGAAATGGTAACATGTACTGGAACAGCTTCAGCACTTATGCCTGAATTACAAACTATATTCCTACCTTATGTGTTTAAAGGGGATGAAGTTGCATGGGATTTCTTTGACAATAGTACTTTGTGGAAAGAAATGAGTGCAGAGTTTGAAGATATTAGTGGTCTAAAAATGCTATCTGTTGGTCAAAATGGTACAAGACACTTCACAAATAATGTTAGACCAATTCATACACCTGAAGACATGAAAGGCCTAAAATTTAGAGTAATGCAAAGTCCTATCTATGTAAAAATGGTTGAAGCTATGGGTGCAAGTGCAACTCCTTTAGCATCTGGTGAAATTTATACAGCTTGTCAAACAGGTGTTGTTGATGGTCAAGAAAATCCAATTTGGAATATTGCTGCCAATAAATGGTATGAAGTTCAAAAATATATAACTTTAGATGGTCATACTTGGAGTGAGAACTTTGTAATGATGAATAGTGATTTTTGGAATGGCTTAAGCAAAGAGAATCAACATATTATAACTATAGCTGCACTTCATGCACAACAAGCTGATAGAGCTGCAGAGGATTTAGCTTCTCGTGTTTTAGATTTTGATACTGTTAATTCTTCAATGGAAGTTTATGTTCCCTCTTCTGAAGAATTAGATCTATTTAAGGCTGCTGCCGCACCAACTTATGATTGGTTACGTGGAGAAGTCGGAAGTGATATTGTAGATAAGTTCTTAGCAGCAGTTGCTGTTTCTGAAAAGAATTGTGGTTATTAATTATATATTCCTAGGGTGTTTTAATACCCTAGGAAATAATTTTAAGGTGATTTTGAAGTGAAAATATTAAATTTAATAAGTCGAAAAGTAGCTCAAGTTACTTCAGTGATTACCGGTTTATTGATAATGGTTGTTTTTGTAGTAATCTTTATCGGTATAGGTGGAAGAATTGTTAAAAATAATCCTGCATGGACTGAAGAAATTGCTAGATGGGGGCTTGTTGCAATAGGTTTTTTAGGTGGTAGTGTCGCTGTATATAAAAGACAACATGTAGGTGTAAATATTATCATAACTAGACTTCCTATTAAGATTGCAAAAGTTGCAACTATAATAGCGTATATTATAGTTATTATTGTATGTGCTATTTGTCTATTACAAAGTTATGATGCCGCAATTAGAGCTGTTAGAATTAGGGGCGATATACTTCCTTTTTCAATGATGTATGTTAAATTATTTCTTCCATTAGGTTTTGGTTGCATGATCATACATTTAGTTGCCGGGTTAGCAAATGTCTTTTCACATGAAGACGTAAGAAATCTCACAATAGGTCAATAGGAAATATAATGAGTATAATAATTTTAGTTTTTGTAGTTCTTCTTATAATAGGAGTACCGATTGCCTTTATTCTTGGTGGTGCTTCCCTGTATTACTTTTTGTTCATAGGAAATATTCCTCTGGCTATGATTGGGCAGAAATTATATAGTGGTTTAGATAATTATGTCCTTTTAGCAATTCCTTTTTTTATATTAGCTGGTGAATTGATGAATAGGTCAAAAATTACCGACAGTTTAGTTGATTTTGCTCAAATAATTGTAGGTAGAATACCTGGAGCATTGGCTCAGGTTAATATTGTAACAAGTGTGTTTTTTGCAGGAATAACCGGTAGTGGTGTGGCAGATACTGCTGCCTTAGGTTCTGTATTAATACCTGCAATGGAGAAAGAAGGTTATACACCTGAGTATGCAGCTGCAGTAACATGTGCTTCATCTGTTATTGGACCAATTATTCCGCCTTCTATTGTAATGATTATCTATTCAACATGTACTGGAGAATCTGTAGGAGCTTTATTTGCAGCAGGCTTTGTTCCTGGAATTGCAATTGCACTATCGTTAATGATCTTCTGCTATATATATGCGAAAAAAAATAATCAACCAAAACGCACATACAGATTAAGTTTCAGTGAATCATATTCAATATTAAAAAAGTCTATTGTTGCTTTATTATGTCCAATAGTTCTAATTGGAGGTATTTTTTCAGGATTTTTCACTCCTACAGAAGCTGCCGCAGTAGCTTGTTTATATGCAATTATTGCAGGAAAATTTATTTTAAAAACTTTAACAATACGTGATATTTGGGAAAGTTTTATTAGTGGAGCTGTGACCGGATCAACTATTCTATTTATTATTTCAATGGCATCTCTATTCGGACAGTTTTTAGCAATTGAAAGAATTCCTGAACTTATGGCAAACACAATTTTAAGTATTACACATAATAAATATGCATTCTTATTTTTGATGAATATAATCTTGCTAATTGCAGGAATGCTTTTAGACACTGGAGTATCTGTTCTATTATTAGCACCAATTTTGCTTCCTATTGCAATTCAATTAGGGATCGCTCCTTTACATTTTGCTTTAGTAATGTTGGTAAACTTAAATATTGGACTAGCAACTCCTCCAATGGGAGTATGTCTCTTTGCTGCAGCTCCAATTGCAAAAATCAGTTTCGAGAAAATAGCTAAGGCTGTATTACCCTTTGTATTTGTAGAATTAGGTGCATTAATGTTATTAACATATATTCCAAATTTAATCTTATTTGTACCTAGATTGTTAGGCTATGTATATTAAATAATTAACTAATATTAGGAGAAAATATGAAAGCATTATATTATATGGGACCAAAAAATCTGAAGATGGATGATATTGACATCCCAAAGAATTCTTCAAAACAATATTTAATAAAAGTTGTTTCTTGTGGAATTTGTGGTTCAGATTTTGAAGGTTATTTAGGTAAAACGGGAAGAAGAACTCCTCCTATGATTATGGGACATGAATTTAGTGGTACTATTGAAAGCTTACCTACTGAAATCAATCCAAAGTATTCAATTGGTCAAAAAGTAATAGTATTTCCAAAACCTTTTTGTGGCGAATGTGAATTATGTAAAAAAGGTTTAGTCAATGTGTGCCCAGAAGGCATCTGTATGGGAGTTTTAGATCAAGATGGTGCCATGTGTGAATATGTCAGCATTGAAGAAAAATATATCATTCCATTCTCTTCTGATATGAGTTTTAACACAGCGGCAATGACAGAACCCTTAGCTGTTGCATATAGGTCAGTTAATAAAATTAGTGACAAGGATATTCAACAGAGCGATTATTTTATTGTTATAGGATCAGGTACAATTGGGTTACTTGCTGTTGCTTTATTAAAATATCGTGGAGCTAAAAATATAATTGTAAGTGATACTATGAATTATAGATTATCAATTGCTAAAAAAATGGGAGCGACAAATACTATTAATCCTCTTGAGGGAGATTCTGTAGAACAAGTAAGAGCTATTACAAATTCTAAAATGTGTGATTTCTCTATAGAAGCAGTTGGAATAAAGCAAACTGCGAATACTTCTCTCGATTGTCTTAAAATAGGCGGAACAGCTATTTGGATAGGAAATGCTCAAAAAATCATTGAAATTGATATGCAAAGAATTGTTACTACAGAATTAACTATCAAAGGAAATTATGTATATAACTTTGAGGATTTTGAAAAATGTGTTCATCTTTTAGAAAACAATGAAATCGATGTATCTCCTGTTATTACTGATACATATAAGTTCAAAGATTCTATTCAAGCATTCAAAGATTTAGAAAATAACCGTGAAGGTAAAAAAATTAAAATAATTTTGGAGATGGATTAATGAATGTGAAGAATAAGGTTGTATTAGTCACAGGTGGAGCAGGTGGTCTTGGATTCTCAATGAGCTTACGCTTAATTGATAATGGGGCTAAGGTTTATATTTTAGATTTAGATGAAAAAAAAGGAAAAGAGTTAATTGAACCATATAAAAACAATAATAATTTATTTTTCATAAAAATAGATTTGACTTGTGAATTAGATTGGAAAAATGCAATTTCATTTATTTTGGAAAAAGAAAATAAAATAGATGTGTTAGTTAATAATGCTGGAATTAATATAAGAAAATCAATTGAAGAAATGAATATTGAAGAATGGAATAAGATGATGAGTGTTAACACCGGATCTGTATTCCTGGGTACTAAATATGTTCTTCCAATTATGAAAAAACAAGGGAATGGAGAAATAATTAATATTTCTTCTGTATGTGGTTTGGTTGGTCATAAATATACGCCTGAAGCTTATACAGCTTCAAAAGGAGCGGTAACACTACTAACTAAATCAATTGCATCACGTTATGCACAGTATGGAATTAGATGTAATTCAATACATCCAAGTACTGTAGATACACCCCTTATTCAAGAAGTTTTTAAAGATCCAGCTAAAAAAGCTGAAAGATATGATGAAGTCCCTTTAGGTCGACTTTGTACAAAAGATGATGTTGCTAATGCTGTATTGTATTTAGCTAGTGAAGAGGCTTCTTTCATAAATGGATTAGCCTTAAGTGTAGATGGTGGAGTAACTTGTTACTAAGGTTTTAGGAGGAATATAATGGACTTAACAAACAATGAAAAATATTTGAGATCAATGGCAATTCAGATTCGTGCAAATATCATAGAAATGATACCCCCAGGAAAAGTAGGTCACCTAGGCGGTAGTTCTTCAATAGCTGATGTCTTAGCTGTGCTATATTTTGAAAGAATGAAAAATCTGGATCCCAAAAATATTAAAAATCCAAATCGAGACAGACTAATATTTTCAAAAGGGCATGCAGTTTTAGCTCAATATGCAGCCCTTGTAGAATTAGGATATTTTGATCGAGAAGAATTAAAAAAAGTTAAAACTTTAAATGGTACATTACAAGGACATCCTGATATTGATAAAACTCCTGGGCTAGAAGCCGTTACTGGTTCTTTAGGTCAAGGTTTAAGTATATCTGGAGGTATGGCAATGGCTCTAAAACTAGACAAAAATGAAGCAAAAGTGTTTTGTGTTTGTGGTGATGGAGAACTTGCAGAAGGACAACTTTGGGAAGCAGCTATGAGTAGTGTTAATTATAAATTAGACAATCTATGTCTTTTTATTGATAAAAACTCTGTTCAAGCAACAGGAACAACAAAAGAGATATTTCCTATTGATAATATTTCAGGTAAGTTTGCTGCATTTGGTTGGCATGTAATTGATATTGATGGACATAATATTAAAGAAATTCAAAAAGCAATAGCTGAAGCTGATGCAACTAAAGGATTACCAACCGTTATTGTTGCTAAGACAATAAAAAGTAAGGGTTTCCCTTTTGCAGAGGGAAAAAGTCAATATCATAATGCATCTTTAACAGAGGCACAGTATCAAGAATGTCTTGACTGTATTAAGAAAATGAGGGAGGAACTTTAGTCTTATGAAAACATCAAGTCTTAGAATAGCTTATGGAGAAGCTTTAGTAGAAGTAGGAAAGAATGAAAAAGTTGTGGCACTTGAAGCTGATCTTGGAAAATCAACAATGAGTGTGTATTTTCAAGACGCATATCCCGATAGATATTTTCAAATGGGCATTGCTGAACAGAATATGATGTCAACAGCAGCGGGTTTAGCATTAGGTGGTAAAATTCCATTTGCAAGTACTTTTGCAGTATTTGCAACAGG
>JAENWY010000285.1 GCA_016649775.1 Spirochaetaceae bacterium | reverse complement strand
TGCAGTGACGCTCTACTCCTATACAAAAGATAATAAGTAACGTGAGATTTCAATGAGAATTATTCGTTTCTATAGTGATAACCAAAAAACCTTTGCAATTAATAATAAAGAAGATTACCATTTTAATGAGGTTAAAGATTTTAGCTAGGGGTTATGTAGAATTAAGCATCAATTACTAAACAAATCAATTCTAACAAGTAGATTAGTTTAATCTTTAGAATTGATTAAAGGTGATGAAAATAAAGAATTTGTTAAGGGTGTTAAAGCTAATTTATTATATCCAATGATACAATTATTAGTACATCAAGTTATTAGTATCCATAACATAGAGTTTGGAATATTGCTGCAATAGGAGCTATTGCTTTTATTGAGATGATTCATCTCTGTTTGATTGGTGTTAACACTCTGAATTTTGTATAAGAGCTTAATTAACAAAAGTGTGTTACTGAAGATGTTTTTTTGTATGAGGGAGCAGTTCTCTATAACTTCTACTTACTTAAAGGACTAATTTTCTTGATGATATTAGGTGCTGTTTATAACCATCCTTTCGGAGAAAAGGAAAAGCCAATCCTAAATTATAAGTTAGATAGAGTTTATATATACGCTTTCAATAATGATATTTTTCCAATCCTAATTATGTTTGGACTTATTTTTACCTTAAACTTTTTAGTTGTGTTCATCGTATTGTGGCTTTAGTTTTTGTGAAAAAGTAACCTATGTAACATAATCAAGTTAATTGAAAAGGAATTAGAACTACATAGCCTCTTCTTTAGTCAATGTATAGTAAAAATTGGATAGTCCAAGAGAGATTATTATTCAACTGTGATTTAGATTACTTCAATATTTCTAAGGTAGTTAGGATTAATTACAATTAGGGGGAAAAGTAACTTTATAATGCTTAGAACTGGAAGTTGGACTTATTTTTCAAGTATGTTTTGAACGAACCAAGTCTGTCTTAACCAGATATTTTAAATATTGAAGTAGTTTATAAAGATATATTAATTTCAAGAGATTTTTCATATGTTGGTTACCCATCAACACTTTGTTATAAGTGATGTTGAAGGACTTTTTGTCAAACCTTGTGATTTGAGGTGGAGCAAACATTACCGCTAGATTTTCTGGGGTAGCAGTACTTTGTGTGAGCACTATTGAAACCTCTCACAATGAGATTTATGGAAATATAGATTATATAAGAGACTGTGTATTTCTTAAAGATGACTTTAAGATTCTTTCTATGAGACTCTCATGATACTGAAGACTATCTCTTTACTGTTGAACCGCAATTCAAATTGGTAAAAGCCGTCGAGGGTTTAAAAGAAGTTTAAGATTTCAGATATCAAGATAATTGTTATCAGTATCATGAAGACATCTGTGAAATAAATAGTGAGCCGATTAAGCTAACAAATACTTCTTTAGAAATTGACTTATCCTTTGATATTCCAGTAGCTGGAAAACATTACATGATGAAAACTATGGATAATCCCTTTCTAAAAAAAAGGATTAACTTCTTAGTAAGAAGTTGTAAATATAATCCTATCTCAAAATGAATTTAAACTGTAAGGAGTTATAAAGTGCAATCTTTTTTTTACAATTGTGATATTCCCTCAAAAGTAGTTGGACCGGGAATTAATAGAAAAGTACTTGCTCATAACAAGGAACTAATGATTTGTGAAATTGAATTTGAAAAAGGTTCAATAGGAGTGTTGCATAAACATTTTCACTCCCAATGTTCTTATATTATTTCAGGGGTATTTGAATTCGAAATTGATGGTGTTAAAAAAATTGTCAAAGCTGGTGATTCAACCTACAAACAACCAGAGGTCCTGCACGGAGTTGTATGTATAGAGAAAGGAAAGTTATTAGATGTCTTCACCCCAATGAGAGAAGATCTTTTAGATATTAAATAAACAAAAGGAGTTTATCATGGAAAAAATAGCATTAATTACAGGTGCAACAGACGGAATGGGATTGGCATGTGCTAAATTATTTGGAAAAAATGGTTATACTGTTATAATTAATGGTATTATAGATGAAGAAGCAGAACAGGCTCAAAAAGAACTATCTGCTTTAGGTATTAAAAATGATTACTATCATTTTGATGTAACTGTAGAGGCAGAAATCAAAGCAGGTTTTGTTAAAATCAATGCTAAATATGATCACCTAGATGTATTAATCAACAATGCAGGTGGTCTTGGTGGTAGGAAGAAATTTGCTGAAATGGATATGGCTTTCCTTAGATTTGTTATGGCTTTAAACTTTGATAGTGCTATATTTGTCACAAAAGAATGTATCCCTTTACTAAAAAAAGGAACTAATGCAAGTATAATAAACTATGCAAGTAATGCTGCATGGAATGGTGGTGTACCAGGTGCTGGGATATATGGTGCAAGTAAAGCTGCTATCGTTACTGCTACTCGTGCTATGGCAAAAGAACTAGCTGAATTTAACATTAGAGTTAATGCAGTAAGCCCTGGAACAATTGATACCCACTTTTACGATAATATTAAACAAACAAATCCACAGGTATTTGACTCATGGAAAAAGAACATACTTTTAGGTAGATTAGGTCGTCCTGAAGAAGTTGCTTCTGTAATCAAATTCTTATGTAGTGAAGACGCTTCTTTCATTACAGGTGAAATTGTACAAGTCAACGGTGGTCAGGATTACCTATAGA
>JAENWY010000324.1 GCA_016649775.1 Spirochaetaceae bacterium | reverse complement strand
TTCTACTAAATTTATTAAAAGACGAATTAGAAAAAAAGCAATTGTTTAATACTAGTTAAGATTAAAATTATTACATGAACAAAGAAGCTATCAATTGAGAGTTTCTTTGATATTCTATTTTTAATATCAGATTATTTTATTTGAGTAGACTTAATTTATAAGTAAATAGATTTTCCATTTCATCTAAAGCATCTAATCTTCTTGAAATTTTAATAAGAGAGGATAGTGAAATTAAGCCAGTTTTTTCAAATCTACGAATAGATCCAAGACTAACTCCAGTATCATTTGCTAACTGTGCTTGGGATATCTTAATTGCTTTTCTGATTTGTCTTAATCTATTTGCAATACCTAATTCAATGCTTTTAGGATTTTGTTTTAATAATAATTCATTGTTAATCATATTTACTAATATAGTAATAAAATACAAAAAAATCTATCATATGATAATATTTTGTGTAAATTTTTTATGCACAAATAATATAAACACTTAATGGAATGTAAAAAATTGTGCACATTTATTTCTATATATTTAATGTATAAATCTATTTATTTATGAATTTTGCTGCCGTTCCATAAGCTATAACTTCAGCGGATCCTTGCATTATTGCAGAAGAGGCATAGCGAATATTAACAATGGCATCAGCTCCTAATGCTTCAGCTTCATCACACATTCTTTTTGTAGCAAGAGCTCTTGCATCATTCATCATGTCATTATATGCAGTGAGTTCTCCACCAATAAGGGTTTTAAAACCTTGAGTTATATCACGACCTATGTTTTTAGATTGGATAGTACTACCTTTTACAAGAGTCAATATTTCAAGTTCTTTATTAGAAATATAATCAGTATTTACTAAGATCATCTGTTTCTCCTTTTTTTATTTCCCTAATTCTTTCAACTAAAGTTATTATACAAATAATAATTCCACCTAAATATAAAATTCCAATAAATATAATTAGAAGTAGTGGTAGGCTTTTAATAAAAGCTATAGTAATTGTGTAAATTATCATAATAATTACTACGATTATTGTAATAATTATAGGTGCAATAATTTTTTTAAACATAATAGCCTCTGCTAAATAATACAATAGAAAAGTTACTTTGTAAATAAATTTGAATTGCAATTAATTTATTAATTTGATCATTATCATTAATATAAAAGATAATAAGTAGAAAAAACAGTAGTATAATTGATAATATGAAGTCAGATATTGACATGTTAATAGAATAGGTTACAATTTTTTTGTATAATAAAAAAATATTATTGAGTAATGAAAAAGTACATAAAAAGTTATAATTAAAATAATGGGAGTTATTATGAGTCGAGATAGAAAGTGGGCTGAAAAAAAAGCTAAAGAATTAGTTTCTAAAATGAGCATCGAAGAAAAGGCTTCACAATTAAGATTTGATGCTCCTGCAATAGAGCGATTAAATATTAATGAATATAACTGGTGGAATGAAGGATTGCATGGATTAGCCAGAGCTGGGGTAGCCACAATGTTTCCTCAATCTATAGCTTTAGCTGCTAGTTTTGATAGAAATATGTTATGTGAAATTGCAGATGTTATATCAACTGAAGCTAGAGCCAAATATAATACATCAGTTCAATATGGCGATAGAGACATATATAAAGGCTTAACTATATGGTCACCTAATATTAATATTTTTAGGGATCCTCGTTGGGGTCGTGGTCATGAAACCTATGGAGAAGATCCTTATTTAACTGGAGAACTTGGTAAATCCTTTGTAAAAGGTTTACAAGGTGATTCTAAACATCTTAAAACTGCCGCTTGTGCAAAACACTTTGCTGTTCACAGTGGACCTGAAAAAGATCGTCATCATTTTAATGCTGTAGTAAGCAAAAAAGATTTATGGGAAACCTATCTTCCTGCATTTGAAAAATTAGTTAAAGAGTGTGATGTTGAATCTGTTATGGGTGCCTATAATAGAACAAATGATGAGCCTTGTTGTGGTAGCAATTTTCTAATGAAAGAAGTGCTTAGGGATAAATGGAATTTTAAAGGTCACTATGTTTCTGATTGTTGGGCAGTAAGAGATTTTCACAATAATCATAAGATTACAGCTAATGCAGAAGAATCTGTAGCT
>JAENWY010000207.1 GCA_016649775.1 Spirochaetaceae bacterium | reverse complement strand
TTCAATTCAACAATATATAAGTGCTATCGAAGCTGGTGCAAATGGTGTTGATTTATCAATGTCTCCTGTATCAGGTGGTACTTGTCAACCAGATATCATTACTTTATGGCATGCTTTACGTGGTACTGAGTACTCACTTGATATTGATATTGAAAAAGTTAGAGAAGCTGAAGAAGTATTCACAGAATGTATGAAAGATTACATCATACCTCCAGAAGCTACTGCAGTTAATCCTAATATCCCATTCTTCCCATTACCTGGTGGTGCATTAACAGCAAACACTCAAATGTTACGCGATAATAATTTAATGCACAAATTCCCAGAAATTGTTAAAGAAATGGGTGAAACTGTAGCTAAGGGTGGTTTTGGTACCTCAGTTACTCCTGTATCTCAATTCTATTTCCAACAAGCTTTCAATAACGTTATGTTTGGACCTTGGCAGAAAATTGCTGAAGGTTATGGTAAAATGGTATTAGGTTACTTTGGTAAAACTCCGGTAGCACCTGATGCAGAAGTTGTAAAAATTGCTGCTGAACAATTAAAATTAGAACCAACTACTAAACTTGTTGCTGACATCAATGATGCCGATCCAACAAAAGGTAGAGGTCCTGCTGAAAAATTGCTTGATGATGCTGGTCTTGAAAAGACAGAAGAAAATATCTTTATTGCAGCATCTTGTAAAGAAAAAGGTATCTTATTTCTTACTGGCAAAGCTAAAGTTAATGGCGTTAGAAAATACGATAGAGAAGCTGAAAAAGCTAAAAAGAGTGGTGAATACACAGTTTCTGTTAACGGAAAAGCTTACGGCGTAAAAGTTGGTAAGACTGATGTTAAAGTTAATGGCGTATCATATCCTCTAGATGTATTAAATGGTATTGATGAAGCTGCAATCGCTGCATTAACAGCTGCTGCAGCACCTAGTGCTCAAGCTACACCACTTGCTGCCGGTTCAGGTACTCCTGTTCTTTCTCCAATGCCTGGTTTAGTTCTACGTTTCAATTGTAAAGTTGGTGATGTAGTAGATGAAGGCGATATGCTAATGGTAATGGAAGCTATGAAGATGGAAAATGAGATCTTCTCTCCATTTGGCGGAACAATAAGAGAAATTTGTGTTAGTCTGGGCGACCAACTTAATACAGATGACGAATTAATTATAATCGGCTAAGGAGTAATTTATGATCGGTACTGCGTTAACCCAATTATGGCATACAACAGGCCTATTTGGTTTTGCAGGTTTTGCTGGGGCCGAATATGGTCTTGGTAACCTCGCTATGATAATCATTGGTTTAGTATTAATTTACTTAGCTATAAAAAAAGGTTTTGAACCTTTACTATTATTACCAATTGGATTTGGTTGTATATTAAGTAATATACCTCTAGCTTATATTTCAGGAATTGATCCTGCAAATGGTTCTTTAGGGTTTATTAAAATATTATTTGACTCAGGTATTAGTTCTGGTCTATTCCCAATACTTATTTTCATGGGTGTTGGTGCAATGACAGACTTTGGTCCTTTAATCGCAAACCCTAAGACACTTATTTTGGGTGCTGCTGCACAGTTTGGTATTTTCGTTGCTTTACTAGGAGCTCTTGCTTTGTCTTTTGTTCCTGGTATTCAATTTGATTTACATGCTGCTGCATCAATCGGTATTATTGGTGGTGCGGATGGCCCTACCGCTATTTATGTTGCAAGTAGACTTAAGCCTGAACTATTAGGTTCAATTGCTGTAGCTGCTTATTCATATATGGCTTTAGTTCCAATTATTCAACCACCAATTATGAGAGCTTTAACAACAAAAGAAGAAAGATTAATTAAAATGAAACAACTAAGACCGGTTTCAAAATTAGAAAAAATCTTATTCCCTATTGCTGTATTATTAGTTTGTGCTTTATTACTTCCATCTGCAACTCCTCTTTTAGGTTCCCTAATGTTTGGTAACCTAGCTAAAGAATGTGGTGTTGTTAACAGATTAAGTGATACAATGCAAAATGCACTAATGAATATTGTCACAATATTCTTAGGTTTAGCAGTTGGTTCAAAGATGGAAGCAACACACTTCTTAAATTTAAATACTTTAGGTATATTATTATTAGGATTAATAGCTTTCTCTATTGGTACTTCAGCTGGTATTCTTATTGCTAAGTTAATGAATAAGTTTGATCCTAATAACCCAGTTAATCCATTAATTGGTTCTGCTGGTGTTTCTGCTGTTCCTATGGCAGCTCGTGTATCAAGTAAAGTTGGACAGGAAGAAAATCCTCAGAACTTCTTATTAATGCACGCTATGGGACCAAATGTAGCAGGTGTTCTTGGATCTGCTGTAGCAGCTGGTGTTTTATTAGCTGTTGTTCCTTTCATGGAAGTTATTGTATAATAGCTTGAATCACCTTTAAATTATTTGTTTATTACAAACAAATAATAGAATTGTAAAAATAATGATAACCCTACTTTATAGTGGGGTTATTTTATCATTAAATTTAACGATTTAATGATTACTTTGAAATTCTTGAGTTTGAAAGAAATATTATAAAGCAAGTTGTTTGTTTTAATTATTATAGTTGCGGAATTATTGATATTTGGATATTATAATCATATGAGTTATACAATTTATATTTTAGTTTTTATTATATTATTATTTATCTGGAGTTATACTCTAGTATTCTACAAAGACAGAAACATTGAAGCCATCGATAGTGATGAATCAAAATGTTTTGCTCCAAAGTGTCATAGTATGGTTAAGGTTCACAGTGAAAGAGTCGATACTGCTATTCTTCAAATACACGGTTTTCCTTCTACTCCGCATGTATATGAATACAGTAGTGATGAATTCTACAAGGAAGGATTTGATTCCTACGCTTTTTTGATGCCAGGATTCGGAACGAGCATAGAAGATTTTAATAAAACCAATTTCACTACCTGGTTTGATTTTCAATGTAGAAAGTATGAAGAGTTAAAACAAAAATATAAAAATGTTTTAATATTAGGTATTAGTATGGGTGGCTTAATCACTATTAAATTAGGAGAAAAATATAGCAATACAACACTTGAACCCAATGCTATAATATCTATATCAGCTCCAATTGTTTATAACAGTTTTATAAAAGATCGAATTGTTACAAATCCAATGTTTGTTTTTGCTAGAATTATAAATATTGTTAATCATAATTTTAAAGCCACTTTAGTTAGTGGTATTGATAGTGAAGATGGAAATGAGGAGTGGACAGGATACAAGGGATTATTTTTGAAACAAAGTATTAGCTTAATAAAAGCAGAGAAAATTGTTAGAAAGAATTTAAATCAATTAACTTGTCCTTTATTTTCAATACATGATACAGGGGATAAGACTGTTCCTTTTAAGAGCTTTTCAATAATTGCTAGTGAGAATAAATCTAAAGATTATAGGGGTTTAGTCTGGAGAATGGGGAATTATAAGCATTCCCACCATGTATTATTATTATATAAATCTAGTAGAGTGAAACTCTCAAAAGAAATAATTACTTATATCAAGGAGAAAATAAATGCCTAAAAGAAAAGATTACCTAAGTTGGGACGAATATTTCATGGGACTTGCGATGCTTTCATCTATGAGATCAAAAGACCCAAGTACACAAGTTGGAGCCTGTATAGTAAATCAGGAAAAAAAGATTGTTGGAATTGGCTATAATGGTTTTCCTATTGGTTGTGATGATGAAGATTTCCCTTGGGAGAGAGAGGGTGATTGGCTAGAGACTAAATATCCTTTTGTTTGTCATGCAGAGCTTAATGCAATTTTAAATAGTGTCAGTCAAACCTTAAAAGGTTCAACCATATATGTAGGTTTATTTCCTTGTAATGAATGTGCTAAAGCTATTATTCAATCAGGAATTAAAGAAGTTGTATATTTATCTGATAAATACAAGACGGCAGATAATACTATAGCTTCAAAACAAATGATGGATGCATCTTGTGTTAAATATAGAAAGTTAAGTCCAATTCACAATAAATTATCAATTACACTTAATGAGATTGATATATAGGAAATAAGATTTATGAATAAAATGAAATTATTAAT
>JAENWY010000161.1 GCA_016649775.1 Spirochaetaceae bacterium | reverse complement strand
AGCCCAAATGCAATAGTTGAAAATAATATTGCATCATTACTATTGAAGAACTCCCTTTCAACTCTATGTTTTTCAAGTTTTGATAATCCTGCATGATAATAGTAAGTAGGAATATCAAAGCCATAATCATTGAAATTTTTATAAAGCTCTCTCGTATTATTGCGCGTTCTTGTGAATACAATAGCTGGCCTACAACTTGGATTTTGAAGAATATTGGCAATTTCTCTATTTTTAGAAAGTGTAAATCTTTTATGATAGATGATATTTTTTCTATCAACACCACCTCTAATAATTGTGTATTTTGTGTAGAAAAATAAATATTTTGAAAGTGCTCTGAGAGTTTGTTTATTTGCCGTAGCGGTGAAAGCTAATATTTGTTTTACATGCAATGATTGAATTTGCCTGCCTAGATTTAAATAAGCAGGCCTAAAACTCAATCCCCATTCACAAATAGTGTGTGCCTCATCAATAACAAACAAGGATATATTAAATTTTCTAAGTTGATTCATTACACCTTCATTTGAAAGTACTTCAGGATTAATAATAATTATTTTTGCTTTTTTATCTTCAATAACTTTAAATCTTTTTTTCCTTTCTGAATAACTTTGACCACCTTCAATAATTACTGAATTAATATGAACTAAATCTAACCTTTTCTTTTGATCACCCATAAGAGCCAATAATGGATATACAATTATTGTTATTCCTTCAACCAGTAAAGAGGGTAGTAAGAAACATAAACTTTTGCCTCCTCCTGTTTGTAATAGAACAAGTAGAGAATTAGCTTTTTTCTCATTATCATTGGTTAATATATTTGTAATTATCTTTTTCTGAATTGGTCTCAAAGTATTTATATGAAATCTATTTTTTGCTGTTTCGTTAATTATTTTTTCTATATCCATATTAACTATTAATATAGATAATTCATTTTTGCGTTATATATTTAAAAAATGTAAACTAAAAAATGGTTAAAATATTTAAAAGTTGAATTTTTGTATTTTTTTGATAGTTTTGACATAAGATACAAAAAAATATTAAAATAGAGGTTATACTTATTGATTTAAATGAAAAATAGACTTATTATAAAATAATAATAAGTTTAATGAGGGAAAAATGATAGAAAACAATACAATATTAGTTGTAGAAGATAACGAAATTGACAGAAAAGTTCTTTCACCTGTCTTATGTGCAAATTATTCTGTAATTGAAGCAACTAATGGTTTAGAGGCTTTAGATATTATAAAAAACAAAGATTATGATATTTCATTAATATTATTAGATTTGATAATGCCCGTTATGGATGGATTTGAATTTATAAAAAGGGCTAATGAAATTAAAGGTTTTGATATTCCAATTTTAGTTATCACTAGTGATGATAATTTAGATAATATATATAAAGCACTTGAATTAGGTGCAACATCAATATTCCCAAAACCTTATAATTCAAAAAAAATATTACCCAAAATTAAAGAAACAATACTAAATTATGAAATACTAAAATTAAATATAGAAAATAAGAATCTTAATTTACTTGTTGAAGATTCTAGAAATAAGAAATATATTGACGATTTAACTGGATTATACAATCAGAAGGCCTTCTTGGAGATTACTCCTAAGGCTCTTAAAACTTCTTCTAATATTAAATACACAATTATAAAATCTGATTTTGCACGTTTTAAACTTATCAATGAGATTTACGGAAGAGATGTAGGTGATAAACTTTTAAAAGCTTTTGCATTCTTTTTAGTTCAAACTCTAGGGAAAAATGCAATAATAGCTAGATGGGATGCTGATTCTTTTATTGCTCTTGTTAATGAGCATAGGGATGATTTGAAATTCCTATTAATTAAAATTGATGATTTTTTAAAAAACTATCAAATTGATATTAATTTAAGTATCAGTTATGGAGTATATATAGTAGATGATTTAACTTTACCTGTAGATAAAATGTGTGCTAGAGCAGAATATGCTTTAAGCAGATCTAAAAATAGCTATGATACTGCAGCCTATGTTATTTACAATGAAAATTTTGATAAATGGATTAAAATTGAACAAGCTGTTATTTCAGGTATAGCTGCTGCCATAGAAAATGGTGAAATAATAATTTATTATCAACCAAAATACTCTCTAATAACACAAAGAATAGTTGGAGCTGAAGCTTTAGTTAGATGGAACCATCCTGAATATGGACTATTGAGTCCTGGAGTTTTTATTCCAATTCTTGAAAATAATGGATTAATTCATCAATTAGATTATTATGTTTGGGATAAAACATGTGAAGCAGTTGCAAGATGGAGAAAAACTGATTTGCCTAAGATTCCTGTTTCAGTAAATGTATCAAGAAATAATTTTTACAGAGAAAAATTATGGATTGAATTACTTGATTTAATAGAAAAACATGGATTAACACCAGATTGTATTAACATTGAAATAACAGAATCTTCATATATGAATGATCCAAAATTAATTCAAAGTGTTGTAAATAAGTTTAAAGAATCTGGATTAAGTGTTCATATGGATGATTTTGGTTCAGGACTGTCCTCTTTAAATATACTAAAAGACCTTGTATTTGATGTATTGAAAATTGATTTAACTTTCTTAAAAGGATTAGAATCAAATGAAAGAGCTGCAATTATATTAAAATCAATTGTTGATATGAATAAATTATTAGATTTACCAGTAGTAGCAGAAGGTATTGAGACTCAAGCGCAAGAGAATTTTTTAAGAGACATTGGTTGTGAAGTAGGCCAGGGATTTCTATTTTCAAGGCCTATTAATGAAGATCTCTTTGTAAAATTATTAAGACTTAATACAGAGCAACTAGCTAAAGCAAATATTGAATAAACATAATGTATTTATAAAATAAAAGAGGGAAGTATTACTACTCTCTTATTGTTTATTAAAACTTTCATTATTAATTTTAGAAAATTTAATTAATCAGGTATATTAAAAATATTATAGCATATATTAAGACAGCAACTTTATAACCTCATCTACTATAGGAACGTCGGCTGGTGCCCAATCAACACTCTTTATGTTTTCTAGTGTCAGCCATTTAGAATCTAAATGTTCTTTTAATAATAAATCACCACTAATTATACTACAAAAGTAACCACTCATAACAATATTAAAGTCTCTATATTGATGTTTAATAGTAATAATTTTATTTCCAACCTCTAGGTGAGTATCAAATTCTTCTTTGATTTCTCTCTCTAATGCCTCCTTATCATTTTCCCCTTTCTCTATTTTTCCACCTGGAAATTCCCACTTTAACCCAACTTCACCTTTATTAGGGCGTTGAGCACTAAAAATCTTATTATTTTCTACAATTACTGCGGCAACTACATTCAATGTTTTCATAGATAGAAGAATATCAACCAAAGGCTTTTTTGACTAGATATTTATAATTAATTACCTAAATAACCTATTTTAAGTATTTACATTTTAACATTGCAATAATATTCAGTCTTATTGTATAATTTTGAATGTGAATATACTGAATATATACAGAATATAATCGTAAATATGAATATTTTTTAAATTATTAATACATTTTTGTATAAATATACATTGACTAATAATATATAATACTGTATAACTTGCATAAATATTAATTAATGGAGAAAAAATACAATGCAAAATAAAAAATTTAAAAAGATAGTTTTAGCTTATTCTGGTGGTTTAGATACTTCTGTTATCATACCTTGGTTAAAAGAAAATTATGATAATCCTGAAATCATAGCAGTTAGCGCTGATGTAGGACAGGGTACAGAGTTGGATGGTTTAGAAGAGAAAGCTCTTAAAACAGGTGCTTCAAAGCTAATTATATTAGATTTGAAAGAAGAATTTGTACAGGATTATATTTATCCAACTCTAAAAGCTGGTGCTAAATATGAACAGGAATATCTATTAGGTACTTCTTTCGCAAGACCTTTAATTGGTAAAGAACTTGCAAAAATAGCTAAAGAAGAAGAAGCGGATGCTATTTGTCATGGTTGTACAGGTAAAGGTAATGATCAAGTTAGATTTGAATTAGCAATTAAAGCTTTTGCCCCTAATCTTGCCATTATTGCTCCTTGGAGAACTTGGGAAATTAAATCAAGAAATCAAGAAATTCAATATGCAGAAGATCATAACATTCCTTTGAAGATTAACAGAGAAACTTCTTATTCAAAAGATAAAAACCTTTGGCATTTATCTCATGAAGGTCTAGATTTAGAAAATCCTGCTAACGAACCAAATTATGAAAAAGAAGGTTTCTTAGAATTGGGTGTATCTCCACAATCTGCTCCTGATAAAGCAACTAAAATTGAATTAACTTTTGAAAAAGGTATTCCTACAAAATTAGATGGTAAAACTCTAAATGGTGTAGAAATGGTTGAAGCTCTTAATAAAGTTGGTGGTGCTAATGGTATTGGTATTAGTGATTTAGTAGAAAACAGACTTGTTGGTATGAAATCAAGAGGTGTTTATGAAACTCCAGGTGGTACTATTCTTTATAGAGCTCATGAAGTTTTAGAAACAATTACATTATCTAAAGAAACACAACATTATAAATATTTAGTAGCACAAAAATATGCTGATATCGTTTATAATGGTACCTGGTTCACAGTTTTAAGAGAGTCATTAGATGCATTTGTAGACAAAACACAAGAATTTGTTACCGGAACAGTTAAATTTAACCTTTACAAGGGTAATATAATTAATGCAGGTGTTGAATCAAAATATTCATTATATGATGAAAATATTGCTACATTTGATGAAGATGAAGTATATGACCAAAATGATAGTGCTGGATTTATCAGTTTATTTGGCTTGCCAATTAAGGTTAAGGCTCAAATGGAAATTAAAAATAACTTACAATAGGATTTATATATGAAAACTATGTGGAGTGGAAGATTCTCTAAAAGTATTGCTGAAGAAACAAATGATTTTAATTCATCCTTGCATTTTGATGCGAGAATGGTAGAACAAGATATTAAAGGTAGTATTGCGCATGCAATTATGCTTGGTAGTTGTGGTATTATTTCAAAAGACTCTTCTTCTCAGATAGTAGATGGACTT
>JAENWY010000361.1 GCA_016649775.1 Spirochaetaceae bacterium | reverse complement strand
TAATAAAACTAAACCTAGATTGTTACTTTATTGATTATTTTTTGCAAATGCCTTTGAAAAACCTTGTTTTTTAGGTTATAATTTAGTTTATTGATATACTATATAATGACGAAAAAGAACAACTTCAAATGGCAATGATTAATCTATCATTTAGTCATAGTTGTTTATCATATTTTAACTACTATAAAGTTTTAATTGTTTTTGTGGATAATTTAACAATGTTGCGTTAAAATATGATTATCAAGGAGAGTATCTAATGATTATTGAACGAAGAATGACTAGGAATCCTGTAACTTGTAACCCTGAAATATCTTTAGCAGATGCTACAGCATTGATGAAGCATGAGAAAGTAAGCCGATTACCTGTCTTAGATAAAGAAAGACACTTAGTAGGAATTATTACAGAGAAAGATATTTTATATGCTTCTCCTTCTCCTGCTACTAGCTTATCCATACATGAAATGGCTTATTTATTAAGTAAACTTACTGTTGGTAAGTTAATGAATAAAAAAGTTGTAACAATTGAAAAAACTACAACTGTTGAAGAAGCTGCAAGAACAATGGTAGATCAAGATTTATCTTGTCTTCCCGTTATAGAAAATAATAAATTAATTGGCATTATAACTAAAACAGACATGTTCAAGGTATTACTTGAATTATTTGGTGCTCGACACTTTGGAGTAAGAGTAACTTATATTGTTGAAGATAAACCAGGCACAATCGCTCATATCACAGCTGCTCTTGAAAAACAAGGAATTGACATCATTTCATTTGCGACTTTCATGGGAACCGACCCTTCTAATTCGATTCTAACTATGAAAGTTCAAGGAGCTACAATGACAGAAGTAATTGAAATAATTAAACCGTTTGTAACTCAGATACTTGATGTTCAGGAGGTATAATGAGTAAGAGACGGAAAAAAGGCGTCACTAATAATACCAAAGAAACGGCTGGTGACAGCCGTTTCTCCGTATTAACTGACGAAAAAGATACATATAGTCCCTTTAAAGGATTATCAGTTGATGATGTAGTTGTAAAAAAGAAAACGCCATCACCAAATAACAATTTACGGGGAAATAAGACTCCAAAAACTCCGCAAAATAATCAACCGAAAAAAATTGTTGAAACATTTGATAATGATGTTAGTTTTAGTGATATCTTTTCAAGTTGGGAAAATGGAAGATCATTGGATAATGTTAAAAAGAAAATACAATCTAATAATAGTTCTAAGCCTAAAGTAATAGAGGAAGAAGATTTTGCAAGTGTTTTTTCTCAATGGGAAAAATCTCAAGGGATTGCTCCAAAAGAAAAAAAGACTCCACCTAACAAGAGCAAACAGTATAAACCTAGAAAAGATTTTGGTAGTTTACTAGATGAATTTGAAGGTAACCCTAATCAATCAAACAAAATTATCACGCCTAATATTAATCAGATATTAAAAAGAACTGATGTGGATTCAGACGAATCAAGCAACAAAGCAAAAGATAACAATCAAAAACAACAACCAAAAGAAAGTACAAAAAATACTGAACTTCCAAATAATTACAGAGTAATTGCAGAAAGTGGAAGTAATAATTTACATAAAACTAATAAAATTGACTATAAAGACCTTAATAAGGGAAAAAACATAAATACTAAAATACAAACTAAATTATCAAATGAAGTTGCTACTAAAGTAGTTGAAGCTAAAGCAGTTGAAGCTAAAGCAGTTGAAGCTAAAGCAGTTGAAGCTAAAGCAGTTGATGCTAAAG
>JAENWY010000102.1 GCA_016649775.1 Spirochaetaceae bacterium | reverse complement strand
TTTTTTAATGAAACAGAAAATAAGAAAGAGTTTATTGGTTCAAGTTCCCAATTCTTTTTCTTTATTAACGCTCTAAAATTATTAGTAATAGCTTTCATCTGGAAAACTATTTCCATAGATTCTTTATTAATTTCCTTAGCTTTAATACCAGGTGCATTACTGGGTATTTGTGTATCAACTAAATTCATTAAAATAATGCCAGAAATACTATTTAAAATTATTATAATATTCTCAGTATATTATGTGGGTATTATGCTATTAGTTAATAGCCTTTAATTAACAATTCTAAATTTTAAATTTTACAAATAATTATCAGATTTCTATTGACAGTAACACTGTTACTATATATAGTAACATCATATTACTACACATAGAAACAGAGGCTATTAATGAAAATTTATCCACAATTATCAGAACTTAAAGATTTAAAGAAAGAATATAATACAATTCCTATATCAACTACACTTCCCTTAAATGAAGAAACTCCCCTAAAAATATTAGCAAAATTACAAAATGTATCTAATCACTGCTTTTTGCTCGAATCCTGTGAAGATATGAAATTATGGGGGCGATATACTTTTCTAGGATTTGACCCAACTCTTGAAATTACAATGCTTGGTAAAAAACTTCAAATTAATTCTGGGACATCAATAGAAATCCAATGTGATAAACCTCACCAATATATAAGAAAAATTTTGAAAGAGAATAATAGTCCAAAAATACAAGGACTTCCTCCTTTTACCGGTGGTCTTGTTGGTTATTTTTCATATGATTTTATTAGTTATAGTGAACCAATTTTAAATTTAGATGCACTCGATGAAGAAGGATTTAATAATCTCGATTTAATGTTATTTGATAAATTAATAGCAATCGATAATCTTGAAAAAAAAATATATCTTATTGTAAATATTAAAACAAATGATATTGATACAAACTATGAAAAAGGATTATTAGCACTTCAAAATTTATCTTACCTTATAAAACATGGTAAAAAGAAAAAGGATATTAACGGAAAACTTACGGGAAAATTGACTCCACTTTTTACAAAAGAAGAATTTTCTTCAATGGTTGAAAAAGCTAAATCACATATATATGAGGGAGATATATTCCAAGTAGTACTCTCTAACCGTCTAGTTGCACCTTATGAAGGAAGTCTTAAAAGTGCCTACAAATATTTAAGAAAAACTAATCCATCTCCTTATATGTTTTATTTTTCAAGCGATGAGATTGAAATTGCCGGAGCATCTCCTGAAACACTTGTAAAACTCGATGGTAAAAAACTTAGTACATTTCCTCTTGCTGGCACAAGAAAAAGAGGCTTAACAGAGAGAGAAGATAAAGAGTTAGAAATTGAATTATTGTCCGATGAAAAAGAAAAATCGGAACATAATATGCTTGTCGATTTAGGTCGAAATGATATTGGTAAAATTAGTGAATTTGGTTCTGTTAAAGTAGATAAATATATGAGTATTGAAAAATTCTCGCATGTAATGCATATAGGATCTACTGTTAGTGGAGAATTAAGAGATGGATTAGATGCCCTTGATGCAATTGATTCTATATTACCAGCTGGTACTCTTTCAGGAGCTCCGAAAATAAAAGCATGCCAAATAATAAATAAATTAGAAAACAATAAAAGAGGTATCTATGGCGGAGCTATTGGATATTTATCATTCAGTGGAGGATTAGATACTTGTATTGCTATTCGTCTTGCCTTCAAAAAAAATGGAAAAGTATATGTAAGGTCTGGTGCAGGAATTGTTGCTGATTCAGTTGCAGTTAATGAATATGAAGAATGCCTTAACAAAGCAAAAGCGGTAATAAACGCATTAGAGGAATAACAATGATACTCTTAATAGATAACTATGATAGTTTTTCATACAATTTATACCAATTAATAGGGTCCATTAATACTGATATTATAACAGTTCGAAATGATAAATTTTCTATAAAAGAAATTAGAGAATTAAAGCCCTCTCATATTTTTATATCACCTGGTCCTGGAAAACCTGAAGAGGCAGGTATTTGTATAGAATTAATAAAGCAACTTAAAGGAAATATTCCAATTCTAGGAGTATGTCTAGGTCATCAAGCAATATGCTGTGCATATGGTGCTACTGTAACACATGCAAAATCACTAATGCATGGTAAAAGTTCAACTGCAAAACTTATAAATGAAGGAGTATTTAAAAATATACCCTCTCCTCTAAAAGTAGCTCGCTATCATTCACTAGCAGTACTAAGAGAAACACTTCCAAAAGAGTTGAAGGTTATTGCTGAAACAGAGGATGGAGAGGTAATGGCAGTTCAAGACATGAGTAATAAAATTGTAGGACTACAATTTCATCCTGAATCTATTTTAAGTGAATATGGAAAAGAAATAATAATGAACTTTTTAAAGGAATTTAACAAATGATAAAAGAAGCAATAATTGAATTAAGTCAAAAGAAAGATCTATCAGCTGATACTGCGTCAAAAGTTATGAATGAAATCATGAATGGCGAAGCAACTGAACTACAAATTGGAGCGTATTTACTTGCACTTTCAATGAAAGGTGAAACTATAGATGAAATAACAGCATCTGCTAAGGTTATGAGAGAACATGCTACCAAGCTACTAAACGATATGGAAGTTTTAGAAATAGTTGGAACAGGTGGAGACCACTCTAACTCATTTAACATTTCAACTACTTCCTCAATTGTAGTGGCTGCAAGTGGTATAGCCGTAGCTAAACATGGAAATAGAGCCGCTTCTAGCAAATGTGGGGCCGCTGATGTCCTTGAGGAACTTGGTGTTAAAATTGATTTAGAGGCAAATAAAGCAAAAGAGGTTTTAGACAAAATAGGAATATGCTTCTTATTTGCTCAAAAATATCACTCAGCAATGAAATATGTGGCACCAGTTAGAGCTCAACTTTCAATTAGAACTATCTTCAATATTCTCGGACCACTATCTAATCCAGCTGGTGCTTCCTATCAAGTTATGGGTGTATATGACAGTGAACTAGTTGAACCTTTAGCTCAAGTTTTATTAAATTTAGGAGTTAAAAGAGGTCTTGTAGTTTATGGCTTAGAAGGTCTTGATGAAATTACACTAGTTGGTAAAACCAAAGTTTGTGAAATAAGAGATGGATGGGTAAAAAATTATGAAATAGATCCTCGACATTATGGCTTTGAGTTATGTAGTAAAAAGGATTTAATTGGTGGAACTCCTAAAGAAAATGCGGAAATTACACTATCTATCTTTAATGGAGTTAAAGGTGCTAAAAGAGATACTGTAGTTCTAAATAGTGCCGCTGCCATATACATAGGCAATGATAATTTAAATTTTGTGGAAGCTATTGAGATTGCCAAAGATGTTATAGATAGTGGCAAAGCTTTAGAAAAATTAAATCAAATGATTAAAATAACTAATGAGGTGTAACTATGATTTTAGATGATATTGCCTTAGATACAAGGAAAAGAATCAATGAAATAGATGATAAAGTTAAAAAAACAACTAAAAAACAAGCCTTAGCTCTTTCTTCTTTTACAGATTTTCCATTTTCTAAATCACTCTCTCATCCTGGCTTATCCTTTATTGCTGAAGTAAAAAAAGCCTCACCTTCTAAAGGTTTAATTTCAAAAGATTTTAATCCTGTAGAAATCGCAAAAGAATATGAAAAAATTAACATTGATGCCATTTCTGTATTAACTGAACCTAATTTCTTTCAAGGAAGTATTGAGTATCTAAAAGAAATTAAAAAGAAAGTAAATATACCTCTCCTTAGAAAAGATTTTATAATAGATACTTTTCAAATATATGAAGCTAAAGTCTCTGGAGCAAATGCAATTTTATTAATTTGTGCACTTTTAGAACACAGTGATTTAGCAAATTACTACAATATAGCAACATCCCTAGGATTAGATGTATTGGTGGAAGTTCACAACAGAGAAGAATTAGATAAAGCGCTGTCAATTAAAGCTAAGATTATTGGAATAAATAATAGAGATTTATATACCTTCAATGTTGATTTATCAACCACAGAAACTCTTAGAAAATTTATTCCAACCGATACTATTGTGGTATCTGAGAGTGGTTACTTTAACCGAAGTGATATTATTAGAGCTGAAAAATCTAAAGTTGATGCTGTACTAATTGGAGAGAGCTTTATGATAAGCTTAGATAAAGATAAGCATTTAAAAGAGTTAAAGGGTTTGAGATGAGTGTTAAATTAAAAATCTGCGGTTTGAGAAGAGTCGAAGATATAAGAATTATTAATGAAACACTCCCCACTTATGCTGGATTTGTTTTTGCTCAAAGCAAAAGACAAATTGACTTAAATACAGCTTTAATACTTAAAGAGCAACTAGACCAGAGAATTCAAACTGTGGGAGTTTTTGTAGATTCTACAATAGAAAATATTGTTAATATTGTAGCCTCAGGTGCTATTAATTTAATTCAATTACATGGCAATGAAAATCAACAATATATATCACAACTTAGAGAAAGAGTAAATATTGAAATCATCAAGGCCCTTAGAGTTAATAATAGTACTATTTATGATTTTAAAAGTGCCTCTTATCTTTTATTAGATAGTGGTGGAGGTAGTGGAAAAACCTTCGATTGGACAAGTGTTCCTAAACTAAAAAAACCATTTTTTTTAGCTGGAGGAATTTCAATAGATAACATGAGTGAGGCAATAGAATCTTTTAATCCATATGCCTTAGATATAAGTAGCTCGGTTGAAACAAATGGATTTAAAGATTATCAAAAAATTTTAGAATTTAGCAATAAACTTAAAAAGTTAAATGGAGAATATGATGAATAGAGGACATTTTGGTGTTCATGGTGGTCAATATGTTGCTGAAACATTGATGAACGCTGTAATTGAGTTAGAACAGGCTTATAATAAATACAAAAATGATGATCAATTTAATAAGGAATTAACATATTTATTAAATGAATATGCGGGAAGACCTTCACTTTTATATTATGCTGAAAAAATGAGTAAGGAATTGAATGGAGCTAAAATCTATTTAAAAAGAGAAGATTTAAACCACACTGGAGCTCATAAAATAAACAATGTATTAGGACAATGTCTTCTAGCTAAAAGAATGGGAAAAACACGTGTAATAGCTGAAACAGGCGCAGGCCAACATGGAGTTGCTACTGCCACAGTAGCCGCTCTCATGGGTTTAGAATGTGAAATATTTATGGGTCAAGAAGATATTGAAAGACAGGCTCTAAATGTGTACAAAATGAAATTATTAGGAGCAAAGGTTGTATCTGTAAAAACTGGTACAGCCACATTAAAAGATGCAGTATCTCAAACCATGAGAGAGTGGACTAGTCGAATTAGTGATACTCACTATGTTCTAGGTTCAGTTATGGGTCCTCACCCTTTTCCCACAATTGTTAGAGACTTTCAAGCAGTCATTTCAAAAGAAATTAAAGAACAGTGCTTAGCAAAAGAAGGAAGACTTCCTGATGCCATATTAGCTTGTGTTGGTGGTGGATCAAATGCTATTGGAGCATTCTACAACTTTATTGAAGATAAAGATGTTCGATTAATAGGACTTGAGGCAGCAGGACTTGGAGTTGATACAGATAGAACCGCAGCAACAATTAGTGTTGGAAAATTAGGAATATTTCATGGAATGAAAAGTTATTTCTGCCAAAATGAATATGGACAAATTGCACCTGTCTACTCAATATCTGCAGGATTAGATTATCCTGGTATTGGACCAGAACATGCTCATTTAAAAGATATTGGTAGAGCTGAGTATTATCCTATAACAGATAACGAAGCAGTAGAGGCTTTTGAATATTTATCAAAAACTGAAGGAATTATTCCAGCTATTGAAAGTGCTCATGCACTAGCTTATGCAATCAAAATAGCACCTACTATGGATAGAGATAAAATTATTGTTGTTAATTTATCTGGTCGTGGGGATAAAGACTGTGTTCAAATTGCTAGATATAGGGGAGAAACGATTAATGAATAAGCTACAAAAAGCATTTAATAATGGAAAGGCATTTATCCCTTTTATTACGGTTGGTGATCCTAATATTGAAATAAGTGAAGAATTAATTTTAGCTCTAGAAAATTCTGGAGCAGATTTAATTGAACTGGGTATTCCCTTTTCAGATCCAACAGCAGAGGGTCCTACAATTATGGAAGCTAGTAAAAGAGCACTTGATAAAGGAATTACAACAGATGATATCTTTAATTTAGTTGCGAGAGTTAGAAAAAAATCATCTGTAGCTTTAGCTTTTATGACGTATGCAAATGTAATATTTAGTTATGGAATTGAAAGATTTGCTCAAAAAGCAGCTTCCTTAGAAATAGATGCTATCATATTGCCAGATGTTCCTTATGAAGAAAAAGATGAGTTCTACATACCCTTTAAAAAATATGATATTGATGTAATAGCAATGATTACCCCTACCTCAAATGAAAGGGTTAATAAAATAGCAAAAGAGGCTACTGGTTTTGTATATTGCGTTTCCTCTCTAGGAGTAACTGGCACTAGAAATACAATATCACTGGATATTAGTGGTCTAATTAATCAAGTTAAGACAGTTAACCCTAATATACCATGTGCAATTGGTTTTGGTATTAGTAACAAAGAACAAGCTATTAAAATGGCCAAGATTTCTGATGGTGTAATTATTGGTTCTGCAATTGTAAAATTAATTGAAAAATATAAAATGAATTGTGTTCCCTATATTAGCGAATTTGCCAAAGAAATCAAAGAAGGAATTAGAGATATAAAATAATATATAGAACTGTTAGGTGTTGATAATAATAAGTTTTTAACTTTTAAAACAACACCTTAGATATATACAGATAAACAATAATTTAGAAGTTTAATTATATCCTTTTTTGAATCCAGTTTAATAAATATTCATAAGTTTCAATTTTATTTGTTTCGTTTAAGAGTTCATGACGAGCATCTTCAACTAATTTAAGCGATAAATCTTCAATTCCTGCATTTTTATATAACTGATAGACTTTTTGAACACCTTTTGAATAAGAGCCGACAGGATCATCTGTGCCACTAATAAATAACAAGGATAAATCTTTAGAAATTTTAGCAATATATTCAGCATTGTTTGCTTCTTCTATTCCTTCAATTAAATCTCTATAAAAACTGTTAGTACAAACAAAACCACAGAGAGGATCGTCTTCATATTTTGCTACACTTTTGGCATCTCTGCTTAACCACTGAAAGGAAGAGCCATATTTATCAAATTTTTTATTATAATATCCAAATGATAATTTATTTAATTTTTTATCTATAAATTCTGGACCATTCTTTTTAATACTTTTAAGAGCAATATATTTGCCAATTTTACCTGCTATTCCAGAACTAGCTGCAGTCCCCATGATAATAGCACCATCATACATAGAAGAATCTTTCTCAATTATACAACGAACAATAAAGGACCCCATTGAATGACCAAATAAGAACAGTGGGGTATCTCCATTGTCTTCAACAATATAACTTGAAAGGGCAATAGCTTGATCAACAACTCTATTCCAACCATCTTTTTTTCCAAAATATCCTAACAGACCATCTTTACCACTCATCCCATGACCCATATGGTCCTGAGCATATACAGTTATACCTTTTTTGTTTAAATAAGAAGCAAAATCATTATAACGAGCGCTATGTTCAGCCATACCATGATTAATATGTAATATTGCTTTTTGAACACCTTCACATTTCCATTTCCTATAATACATTACATAGCCATCATCTAATACTAATTTTTTTATTTCCATAATTGCATACGCTCCTAATATTTATAATAAACCTAAATT
>JAENWY010000384.1 GCA_016649775.1 Spirochaetaceae bacterium | reverse complement strand
TTTATTGCAAAAGAATGCAAGGAAGCTATAGAAATTGATGGTCGTAGAATCATTTTGGGACTAAATCTATGCCAAAGCTAAATCATTTTAGAAAAGCTAGCGAGAAAGATCCTGTAGATTCAATAATATCAATCAATAATATCAATCAATAATATCAACAGGACAAAAACAAAAAATAATTGATTTGCTAAGAGCTACTGAAGTATATACGTTTATAGGACAAGTCTCTCAAGGTATATTGCAGCTACTAGCATTAAAAGCATATAAACTTGGATTAAAAACAACAAAGTGGTTACACCCTTATAGTAGTCCTATAAACAGTGAGTAAACCATGGCTTTTGATATAAAGAAAATAATTAAAATGGGTTTCAATACAAACGAAGATATAGGAAACCCATTAGAAATATTGAAAAATATACTTTTATAAGCTATTAATCTGTATATTTCATAAATAACAAGATTTGAATCAAATTTTCTGAATCTTTTTTTATAGATTTTAAATTTTCTCTATAATTAGAAATAATCTAGCTTAGTGAGGAACACTTGCAACTGTTGAGATAATAAGAAGAACTAAATAATGTATTAACTAAATTTGTTTAACAAAATCTATCGACGTCAACACTGTTTTTAAAATTTCAATTTCATCATTAAAGTCTTCTTCTACTTTATCATAAGTGAGAGCGACTATCTTTTTTCCAACCAGTTGTTCAATACATTCAAGATCATCGCTGGATAATTGTTCTAGATTAAGTGATATATTAAGATTATTAATAGCTATTTTTTGTAGTGTGTTAAATTTTATATTCTTATATTTCATAAGTTGCCTCCCCTATTAATTTAATTATAACCTTTATATGTAATAAAACAAGATATAAGTAAAAAATTAAACTGCTATTATAGAAAATTTCTTAACCATAATAGCAGTCAATTTAAGATAATATATTAGTACTTGCTAAACTTCTACAATTAAAAATCCATGGGGAAGTAAATAATTATGAGTTTTATTAAAACTATAATTTTTACCCTCAATCATTTTGGTAAATTCACCTTTAATATTATGTGAATCATCACCTTGATTTAAATAAACCCTAATAGTTTTTTTACCAAGACTTCGTTCATATACAAAATACTCATTTTCAAGTGTTATATTTTTAATAGTACCATCAAATAAAATATCTGAATATTTAACTCTCATACTAGATAAATTTTTAATCATTTCTAGCAATGCTTCATTAGTTATATGTAAATCATTTATATAGTAATAAGGCCTTAATTGAGAATCATTAGCGCCTGTTTTTATACCCTCTGCGCCCCATTCATCACCATTATAAAGGGAAACAATACCAGGGAGTGTATATAATATAGCATATGCTAAGAATATGTTTTCCTTATTACCAATTTTTGATGCTAGTCTATCTACATCATGGTTATCTACAAAGTTATATAATTGATAACCAACTCCTTCTTTAAACTGTCTTTTTATTGTATGAGATAATTCAAAATAGTTT
>JAENWY010000110.1 GCA_016649775.1 Spirochaetaceae bacterium | reverse complement strand
CTTGCTTTAACAGGAAATTTAGGCTCTAAAAATTTAGTTCAAAACTTAATGCCTGGTATACAATTTATGCCATTCCCTTATAGTTATAGATGTCCTTTTGGGTTAGGTGGTCAAGCAGGAATTGATGTTGCTTGTGCTTACTTTGAAAGGGTTTTAAAAGATCCTGAATCAGGAATTACAAAACCAGCTGCTGTAATAATTGAACCAATTCAAGGAGAAGGTGGCGTAATACCCGCTGATATTAAATTCTTACAAACAATTCGAAGAGTAACAAAAGAATTAGATATTCCAATGATTGTTGATGAAATTCAATGTGGAATAGGCCGAACTGGTAAATTCTTTGCTTTTGAACATGCAGATATTATTCCAGATGTAATTCTATCATCAAAAGCTATTGGTGGTTCACAACCTATGGCTGTTGTAATTTACAATAAAAAACTTGATATTTGGCAACCTGGTGCACATGCTGGAACCTTTAGAGGTAATCAACTTGCAATGGCAGCCGGTACTGTTTTAATGGATAAAGTTTCTCAACCTGAATTTTTAGCAGATGTAGTTAAAAAAGGACAATATCTAACAGAACAATTTTCCAAATTAAAAGAAAAAGTTTCAATTATTGGTGATATTAGAGGAAAAGGTCTTATGATTGGTATTGAATTTATCAATCCTAAAGGACAAAAAGATTTAATGGGACATTTTGAACCAGGTGGTGAAATTGCTGCACTTATTCAAAAAAAATGTTTTGAAAATAAAGTAATTTTAGAAAAAGGCGGTAGAAATGGAGCTGTAATGAGAGTGCTTTGTGCATTAAACATAAGCTTTGAAGAAATCGACTTTATGCTAAATATCTTTGAAAAAGTTGTTATTGCGGTTGATATTGATGTTAAATAGTACACCTTTATTATTAACTAGTGATAAAAAAAATTTAGAAATTTTTAAAAGAGAAATTGAACAAACTGTTAACTCTATTTGTGAATCGTTAACCAATGATAAAGCTTATGAAGGATTGTCTCCTGAACAATTACAGTCTAATTTAAAGGGTATACCTTTATTACCTAATCAAGGATTAGGATTTGAAAAGGTACTTCAGAAAGTTAGTGAAATTATTCTCCCTAACTTTCTAAGAACTTCCTCAACTTCCTACATGGCTCATCTACACAGTCCTGCCTTGATAGAAAGTATTGCAGCTGAACTAATTCTATCGACTTTTAACCAATCTATGGATTCTTGGGATCAATCTCCAATTGCAACTGAAGTAGAAGTAGAAGTTGTTAAACAACTTTGTCAATTATTCGATTTAGGTAAAGATAGCGACGGTGTATTTACTTCAGGGGGAAGTCAATCAAATTTAAGTGGGCTATTTTTAGCAAGAGATATTTTTTGTAAAAATAATCTAAATTGGGATGTAAAAATGGAAGGTCTTCCAGAAAATTATTCCAAATTTAAGATTTATACTTCTGAAATTTCTCATTTTTCTATGGAAAAAAGTGCACATCTTTTAGGATTAGGGTATAAAGCTGTTAGAAAGGTTCCTGTCGATTTAAATGGCATTATGGATATTAACATTTTAGAGATGATGATTGAAAGTGACTTAGCAAATGATTGTTTACCTTTTTGTGTAGTCGCAACTTTAGGAACAACAGATTATGGTAGTATTGATAATTTAGATAAAATTTCTATTTTATGTAAAAAATTTGGACTTTGGTTACATGCAGATGCAGCCTATGGTTCTGGTTTAATTGTATCCTCAAAATATAAAAAAAGGTTAGGCAATATTTCTCTTTGTGATTCAATAACTATTGATTTCCATAAGATGTTTTTATTACCAATAAGTTGTGGTTTATTTCTTGTAAAAGAAGCAAAAAACTTTGCACCTTTATCCTTTCATGCTGATTATTTAAATAGAGAAGAAGATGAAGAAGAAGGATATGTAAATTTAGTTGGGAAATCATTACAAACTACTAGAAGATTTGATGCACTAAAGGTTTGGATGACTTTTCAAGTTAGAGGAAAGAATGGTTATTCTAATATAATCGATACTTGTGTTGAAAATGCACAATATTTATATAATAAACTTCTTGATGATAAATATTTCGAAGTTGCTATGAAACCAGAAATAAGTTCTTTAGTATTTAGGTTGAATAATACAGATGAAGTTAATAAAAAAATTAGAAAACAGTTATTACACCAAGAAGGAATAGTAATTGGACAGACTGTTTATAATAATAAAACTTTTCTAAAATTTACACTTTTAAATCCTTTAGTTACTCATTTAACTCTTGATTCAATTATTGATAAAATAAAAGTTATAAGTAATTAAAAAATTTATCAAGTTGATTTATAAAGAGAGTAGAATTCATTGACAATGTATCTCATATGTATAGTTTTCATTGATATTAGACTTCAATTACTCACTATTATAATATTTGCTTATGATAAAGAAATATATTTTAAAACCAAGTTGATAACATTATAACCAAAAAAAGTCAGAATTTTTAAATCCTGACTTTTTTTACAATTACCACTCAGCAACGGATCCATCTTCATGTCTCCATAAAGGATTTTTCCAATTATGAGGATTTTTGTTTTCTTCAATTATTAATTCTTTATTTATATTTATTCCCAGACCTGGTTTTGTAGGCATATTAACATAACCATCTGTAAATATAAAATCTTCAGGATTAGTAATATAATCTAAGACACTTCTGCCTTCATTATAATGAATTCCAATGCTTTGCTCTTGAATAGTTGCATTATAAGAAGTTGCATCTACTTGTAAACAAGCACTTAGTGCAATAGGGCCTAATGGACAATGTGGAGCAAGTGCAACATCATAAGCCTCTGCCATAGAAGCAATTTTTTTTACTTCTGTTATTCCACCTGCATGAGATACATCTGGTTGTATAATATCTATTCCACCTATATTCAATAATCTTTTAAAATCATATTTAGTATATAATCTCTCACCAGTTGCAATTGGTATATTACATGAATTAGCAATTTCTTTAAAATACTCCATATGTTCACATAAAACAGGTTCTTCAATAAACATTGGATCAAATTGTTCTAATTTTTTCGCAAGTATCTTAGCCATTGGTTTATGAACTCTTCCGTGAAAATCTATTGCAATGCCAAAATCTTTACCACAAGCTTCACGAATAGATGCTACTCTTTCTAATACTGCATCAATTTTACTATTTTTATCAATATATGATAATTCACTTGTAGCATTCATTTTTATTGCTAAAAAACCTTGTTTCTGTTTCTCTAGAGCCGCGGCAACAACCTCTTGAGGTCTATCTCCACCTATCCAAGAATATACCCGAATTTTATTTCTTACAGTTCCACCCATAAGATTATAAATTGGAGTATCAAAGAATTTACCTTTAATATCCCAAAGTGCTTGATCTATTCCAGAAATAGCACTTGTCAGTATACCTCCTCCCCTATAGAAACCACCCCGATATAAAACACTCCAAATATCTTCAATATTAGAAGGGTCTGCACCTATGAGGTAGTCATTCATTTCATCAACACATTTTAATACAGTAGCAGTGTGTCCCTCAAGAACAGCCTCTCCCCAGCCAGTTAGACCATTATCACAAATAATCTCAACAAATCCCCATCGAGGACGAACTAAATATGTATTTACTTTATCTATTTTCATATATTTCCTTCTTATAAAAATTATTATCCCTTCACAGCGCCAGCTGTTAGTCCTTGTACAACGTATTTTTGGAATATCATAGTAATAATAATTGCTGGTGTCATTATAGCAACAGCAGCGGCCATAACAGCTCCCCAATCTACTTCAACATAGGATAAAAAGTTGTATACAGCTATTGGAAGTGTTCTTGTTTTTTGTTGACTCAAAACTTGAGAGAACATAAAGTTATTCCAACTAAAAATAAAACTAAGAGTTGTTGCAGTTACAATTCCTGGAGTTGATAATGGTAATACAATCATTATAAAAGATTTTTGTTGAGGTAGTCCATCTACCATAGCAGCCTCTTCTAATTCTATTGGTACTGCATCAAAATATGGTGACATTACCCAAACAACTAAAGGCAAAGCAATTAATATATGAGATAAAATTAATGCGGTATAACTATCCATTAGATGCAATCTTGAAAATACTATATACCAAGGCATTAAAAATGAAATTCCAGGTAATAATCTAGCTACTAGAATAAATACAGCTATCTTTTTTTGCTTAAAACGAGCGATAGAATAAGCAGCAGGTAACCCAATTATTAAGGATAAAAGTACTGCAAATACGGCCACAATTACAGAGTTTTTTAAATAATGGAAAAAATTCTGCTCAATAAAAACCTTTTCAAAGTTGATTAAAGTTGGTTTAAAAATGAATCTTGGAGGCCAAGCAATAATGTCTACTTGAGTTTTTATGGAACTCATAACCATCCATATAAATGGAAAAATAATAGGAATTAAAATAATTAATATCAAAAGAGTATGTAATATTTTATGCCTAATTTTACGACTGATAACCATTTAATACTCCTTTTATAATTCAAATCTAGTTCTAAGTTTCATTACACCTAAAGTAAATAAGGAAACTATAATAAATAGAAAGACTAACATTACGGCACTCTGACCCATCCTAAAATATTGAAAACTATACTTAAAAGCTAAAATATTTAGATTTTCAGAAGCATAACCAGGTCCTCCTCCTGTCATTGCATAAATAATATCATATGTTTTTAGAGCATCAATGGATCTAAGTATCAAAGCTGTTAGTAAAGTAGGCATTAACATAGGAAGAGTTATTCTAAATAATACCTGCCTAGGATTAGCCCCATCTACAATTGCAGATTCAAAGGGTTCACTTGATAAACCAGCAAGACCTGCCATTACTATTAATGTAATCATTGGTGTCCATTGCCAAACATCAACTAAGATTAAAGAAGGCATAACAGTTGCAGTATCGGTAACAAAACCATTAGGAGGTAAGTTTAAAGAACTTAAAACCCAGTTTAATATTCCGATTGTAGGATCATAAAATAAATTCCAAACAATACCTATAGCTACAGGAGTAGCTACTAAAGGTAATAATAGAGCCCCTTTAATAATACCTTTACCAGTAAAGTTTTTATTAAGTAATAAGGCAATTGTTAAACCTAATAAGCCTTCAAAGATAACAGCTCCAAAGGTAAAATAAAAAGTTCTCCCTATTGCAGCAAGAAATCTAGGTTCTTTTATTACATTGAAATAACTTTCTAATCCTACAAAATTAATACCGCTAGCATTAGTAAGTGTCCAATCTGTAAAACTTAAATAAAAGGTATAACAAACTGGAAATACCATTAAAACAACTACAAAAATAAGAGCAGGCAAGGGAAATATATATTTAATATTTCTTTCAACAAAATCTTTTTTCACTTTTATCTCCATTAAAAAGAAATGCCAGAATATTTTAGACATCAGTTGCTAAATATTCTGGCCATTTTATTCAATATCTATTTTTGATATTCACCATCTGTTTGTAATAATTTATTAACAGATTCAACTTTTGCATCTGCAAGAGATTGTAATTTGCTAGAATTACCAGCTGTATCAATTGATTCAATAATTACTTCACCAATTAAATCTCTAGCTGCACCTACACTACTCATATATGGTCTATCATATGGATATCCATTTTTAGCAGCTGATGCTTGTGATTCTACTAATCCAGAATTCATAACTTTTAATACATCAGGATCTGTCCATGCAGAATTTCTAGCCATTGTAATATTAGTCAACATACCTTCCTTAGCATAAGCTGCAGAGGTAGCCCATTCAATAAACTTCTCTGATGCACTCATGTGCTTAGTACTTTTAGCTATAGACATACCCCAAGATACAACAATGAAAGGATTATTTGCTTTAGGACCTACGGGGAATGCTGCAACACCAACATCTTCTTTAGCTACAACACTCTTTTCAGGATTAATAAGTGTACCATAGAATACTGAAGCATCAGTCCACATAGCAACTTTACCAGCTTGGAAAATTGGCATTATATTTTCCCAAGACATGCTTGTGATTCCAGTTGGGCCATATAAAGAATTTATTCTTCCATAATATTTTATTGCTTCTAATGCTTCAGGAGTATTAAATACTGCATGACCATTTTCTAAATATCTTCCGCCAAAGTTATATAAATAACTAGACATCTGAGTTACACCTGCAGCTCCTTTTCCTCTTGATGCGATACCAGCTACACCATCTTTGTTTAATGCTTTAGCTGCAATTTCTAATTCTGCTAAAGTTTTAGGAACAGTTAATCCAGCTTTTTTCATTAAATCTTTTCTGTAATAAAGTACTTCCCACTCAGTTACTAATGGAATTATATAATTAGAACCATCTTTAGCTCCAATATCTATTGTGCTTTGTGGATAATCACTAAAATCATAATTCATTAATGGAGTATACCAACCGTTTTTCATAAATAATAGTCCTTCTTGTAAAGGTCTAGTCATAAATACATCAACGGTAGATGAGCCAGTAGCAAATTCAGTTGTTAACTGTTGAGTTAACTGTGATTCTTGTAATTGTTCAACATTTACTTTAATACCAGTTGCAGCTTCAAACTCTGGGATTTTTTCTTTTAATAAATCACCATATGGGTGGTTTGCAAGCATTACACGAATTTCTTCTTGTTTTGTACTACCTTCTTTTTGCCCTTGAGCAAACAGTGGTAATATTAATGCACTAATTAGCACAATTGCTAATGTTTTTTTATTCATGATTAATTCCTCCTAAAAATAATAAAAAAAGTTCTTTCATTACTTAAGTATACTCAGTTAATATGTATTGTAAATAAAAAAATAATGTTTATAGAAAAAATATTTAATTTTAGTGAAAGATTTGATTAATAAATAATCAAATAGTATACAAATATTAGGAATAATTTTATTAATTATATGAACTAAACATAGTTAATATAATAAAAATTATCCTCAATTAACTTTATATGTAAAATGTATTTAAATATTTTACAGATCATGATTTTAAATATCTTATTAAATGGTAATACTACTCTTATTGTAAAAATAATTAATGTAATAAATTACTAATATTTCTCTTTAACTACCGATATAGATTTATCTTTATCAGTATGATTTAACTTAACAAAAGATTGCTAAATAAATTAAATATTTTATTTATTACATAAATATTTTATTTTTATTGATTAAATCCATTATCAAATATTTTAAATCTCAATTTGTCTAATTGTATTAAACCTTGGAAAAACCCTAAATTTCCCCTTTATTTTTTAATTTTCTGTATTTCAACAAAAGGAACTTTCCCAAAATACCATTTACCAAAATCTTTAGCTTTTATAAATTTTTATTAAATTATTCAATAAGTTTTATACTTTTAGATATTATTTAAAGCATTATCTCTTAAGCAAGAATCAATAACATATT
>JAENWY010000300.1 GCA_016649775.1 Spirochaetaceae bacterium | reverse complement strand
TTATGTGACGAATGTAAATATTTGCTTTCGCTCATATTTAGCCCCCTCCGTTTATTCTAAACTTCGGGCCTCTCCGGGGCAAGCCCCGGGGTATTAAACCCCTAACTACAGATACCTCTGGTATCTTTCGTTAATAAAAACAGAATACAACGATATCATTGCAACAATACAGATTATTGCGGAAAATCTTTTATAATTACATCTAATACGATATTTGATAATCACAAAATATCCTTAACAGAATGGATAGAATTTTGCTTAGAAGTATTTAACTTTCAAAGCTTTAATTCTATTTCTAAAGCAACAAGAATTAGTTACGCTACAACACTTTACGGGATTCGTAAGATATTCTATCTCTTAAAAGATTATCAAGAGGATACCATTTTAAGAAATAAAGTATCAATCGATGAAACTTTTTACAGAGTATCCTCCAGTAATCTTGTTAAATATAATGGGTATAAACCTACTAATGTTTCGAAAAACAAGTATTGCCTTGGAATTGGCTGTGACGAGGATTTGGTATTTTGCAAGATTGAAAATAATAATAGTGCTACAACAAAGGAAGATACTTTAAAAACCTTTTATAATCATATTAAAAGAGGTTCTACATTGATACATGATGGTGACAAACGACATTCCAAACTTGTTGAAGAATTAGAGTTAGAGAGCTTGGTTTATTTAGCAGATTATTCAAATAAAGTTAAAAAGGATGATGATCCATTATATAGGATAAATGAATTATGCTTTTTTTTAAAAGTTTTTTTACAATCTCATAAGGGTTTTGATAGAAAATATTTACAAGATTATTTAAACCTATTTTCTTTTATATTTAATCCACCAGATAATCACTTTGAAAAAGTTGAATACCTTTTAGAAAAATCTTTTAAAACTCCAGGAAAAATAAAATATAGCAAAACTATAGAACAAAAAATGATAAACGGTCAAATTACTGAATAATTAGCAACTCCCTGCAATATATGATGTTAAAATAACTCATTAAATAGTATAAAAGTATTGATAACGTTAATGGTAATAGCAAAAATTTAAATTTTTAAGGAATTAAATAATGAGAATAACAAAAAAAGTTTTCACAGATTTGGCACTTTTTATGATTGGATTTGGTCTAATAATTGGAGTTATTTTCCCATTTTTTGTCATGGCTGCAGGGGTTACAAAAGCTGATATATTTACTCCATTTTTCATAATAAGCTGTATTTTAGCAGGAATTTTTGTGGGAGCAATAAATATTATCTTTGCCAAAATTATAGTGGGAAAAAGATTAAGACTTCTTGCTGATAGAATGGAATATATAAAAGTCAAACTCAGTCAAGGATTATCCTCCTCTGAACTAGAGGGTTGTGAAGATAACTTTATCATAACTGTTGATTCAGAAGATGTAATTGGTGATAGTGCAAAAGCTTTTAATGATTTAGTTCATACATTGTCTAATTCTATGAGAAATGAAAAGGCAATAACAAAATTTAACGAAATGCTATCAAGTCAACTGGAAATTAAGCAATTGGCTCAAAAAGCATTAGTACAGATTAATGATTTTATGGATGCCGAAGCAGGAGCAATCCTATATAAACAAGGAGGAGAACTTCTTGTTGCAGCATCTATGAATATTAAGACACCTGAATCACTAATAACAAATGATGCTGTTTGGACAGCAATTAAACTTAAATCTAAACAGAAATCTAGTTTAACAAATGAAATTAAAGTTGAGACACTATTAATTGATTTTTTCCCTATTGAAACAATAGTTGAGCCTTTACTCTATAAAAACTTACCAATTGGAGTATTAATAATCTCATCAGCAAAAAAATTTAAGGATGAAAATACTTATGCATTTAAGATGTTTCTACGTGGACTTGCTTTATCATTTAGAAATGCCATTACTTATGAACAACTTCAAAAACTTGCAGCAAACGATCCTTTAACAAGTTTGTATAACCGAAGATTTGGAAGGGTAAGATTAACAGAAGAGTTTTCTAGAGCGGTCCGAAACAATCTCCCTCTTGGAATCATTATGTTTGATATTGATCATTTTAAATCAGTTAATGATACATATGGACATACTGTCGGAGATAGAGCTCTTGTGAACATATCAAAGATTTCACGAATGGCAATACGTGAAGGAGATTTTCTTATTAGATTTGGAGGAGAAGAATTCCTTGTAATATTACCTGGTGCATCGAAAGAAGATACCCAATTTGTTGCAGAAAGATTGCGACATATGGTTGAAGATAGTTCCATAAAACATAGAAATCAACAAATTAAAACAACTATTAGTGCGGGTTATTCTTCTTACCCTGAAAATGATACAATTGATGGAAATACACTGGTTGTAAATGCCGATAAAGCGCTTTATATTGCAAAAGAATCAGGAAGAAACAAAGTTGTTTGTTTTAGTGATTAGAAGATATTATTTCTACAAAAATTTTAAAAATTACCTTGTCTAATA
>JAENWY010000152.1 GCA_016649775.1 Spirochaetaceae bacterium | reverse complement strand
TTTGCTAGATTTAGTGATAAAGACGAGGCCTTGTTAGAAGAATTAGCAACTGTGATTGTAAATAAATTATTTTTATAAAAACGAGTACTTCTTATTGACGATTATTAATAAAAGGTGCATTCTAAATCAATAAAAGGCAATGACAAAGACGAGTAATTAAATATAGGTATTTTGAGAGAGGAAGTTCTAGGCTGGAAAACTTCTATTAACCATTTAATGAAAACCCCTTTCGAGCTGCAAAGTGAAAAAAGATATTCTTTTATTAGCTGCGTCGTACTTCCTGCGTAAAAGGGATTAATTAAGCGTCTTCTCTTTTAGAGAAGGAAGCAAGGTGGAACCGCGGAACTCTTATATTTTCGTCCTTGTAGTGGTGTTATTCATCAACTACGAAGTCGATGATATAAGAGTTTTTGTATTTTATACCTAATGGTTAGGAGGATTATATGGCAGAGAAATTAAGCGCAGATGAAAAATTGAAACTTATGCGCCACTCTATGGCTCACGTAATGGCTGAAGCTGTATTAGAGATGTTTCCAACAGCTCAAATAGCAATTGGACCTGCAATTGATAACGGTTTTTACTATGATTTTGAATTACCAAGACAATTGGTAGCAGAGGATTTAGAAACAGTTACTGAAAAAATGAAGGAAATTATCAAAAGTGATAGGACTTTCGTTAGAACTGAAGTAAGTAGAGAAGAAGCTAGAGAAAAGTTCAAAGATCAGAAATATAAATTAGAATTATTAGATTCTATTCCTGAAGATGAAACTGTAACTCTTTACAGTCAGGGTATTTTTACAGATCTTTGTAGAGGTCCTCATGTAGAATCAACTAAACAATTAAGAACTGATTCATTCAAATTAATGAGTATTGCAGGAGCTTACTGGAGAGGAAAAGAAACTAATCCAATGTTAACTCGTATATATGCAACAGCTTGGGAAAATAAGAAAGATTTAAGATTATACATAGAAAAACTAGCTGATATTGAAAAAAGAGATCATAGAAGACTTGGTAAAGAGTTAGATTTATTCTCAATGCATGAAGAAGCTGGTCCTGGTCTAGTATATTGGCATCCAAAAGGTGCTAGAATTAGACAAGTTATTGAAGATTTTTGGAGATCTGAGCATTACAAAAATGGTTATGAGATGGTTTACACTCCTCATGTTGGTAAATCTTGGTTATGGGAAACTAGTGGACACTTAGATTTTTATCATGATGGTATGTATCCTCCAATGGTAATGGATAAAGCAGATTACTATGCTAAACCCATGAACTGTCCATTTCATATTATGATATATAATAATTCAAAACACTCTTATAAGGAGTTGCCTTTCAGATGGGCTGAATTAGGTACTGTTTATCGATATGAAAAAGCTGGTGCTTTACATGGTTTATTAAGAGTACGAGGATTTACTCAAGATGATGCACATCTTTTTGTAACCCCTGAACAAATGGATGAAGAAATTTTAAAAGTATTAAAGTTTTCTCTTAAAATGTTACATAGTTTTGGTTTCCAAGAGATTAAAGCTTATCTTTCAACAAGACCTGAAAAAGCTGTTGGTGAACTTGCAAAATGGGATGCTGCAACTGAAGCTCTTCGGAAAGCTATTGAAGCTGAAGGACTTGATTATGATGTTGATGAGGGGGGTGGTGCTTTTTATGGTCCAAAAATTGACCTTAAGATAAAGGACGCTATTGGAAGACAATGGCAATTATCCACTGTTCAGTTTGACTTTAATCTTCCCGAAAGATTTAATATGACCTTTACAGATAGAGATGGACTAGAAAAACGTCCTTATATGATTCATAGAGCTCTTTTAGGCTCAATTGAAAGATTCTTCGGTGTTTTATTAGAACATTATGCAGGAGCCTTTCCTGCTTGGCTTGCCCCAGAACAGGTTAAAATTATTCCTGTAGGTGATAACTGTTTTGATTATTGTAAAGAATTAGAAGATAAACTTAGAATGGAAGACTTTAGAGTTTCAGCAGATGTAAGTAGTGACCATATGAAGGTTAAAATTAAGAATGCTCAGAAAGATAAAGTTCCTTATATGTTAGTTGTCGGTGAGAAGGAAATGGAGAGTGGAGAATTCTCTGTTAGACTAAGAACTGGTAAACAACAGCAATGGGGAGATTATGATGCATTTGTTAAGAAATTACATAGTATAGTTAATTCTCATCAAATAGAACTATAGTTTAATATAATAATTTTTAAGGCACTATATTGTATATATAGTGCCTTGCTTTCTTTTTTATGACAATTTAGTTATAATGGATATTGAATGTAAAAACTCGGTTTTATATTTTTTAGGGAGTAGTTAAACGATGTTAAATAAAGAAATTTTTAATAAATTAGTAGATAAAGATAAAGAAATAGTAATTTATAAGCATATAAGTGCAGTTTTAGAATTTGATTTAGAAACAGCAGGATCAAAATCTTCGGGAGAAGAGAGAGCCATTCAACTAGCTTTGATTGCTCAAAAAGTTCATAGTCTTGAAACTGATAAAAATATGCTAAGTATATTAAAAGAACTTGGTGTTAGTGAATCAAAAAAAGAAGGCTTTGGAGAAAGTGATTTTGAAAAAGCTTTAATAAAAAATCGTTATAAAGTTTATTTACGGAATAGTAAAATTCCTAACGAATTCATAGGAAGAAAGGAAAAAGCTCTTTCTCTTGCTTATGATAAATGGGTTCAGGCAAGACAAACTGAAAATTTTCCACTTTTTGCTCCATTATTAAAAAAAGTTGTTGCTCTTGAAAGAGAAGAAGCTAATTTTATTAAAGAAGAAGGACAGGGTCTTTATGATGCTTTACTAGATTCTTATGAAGAAGGAATGACTTCTGCTAAATTAGATAAAATGTTTGGAGAGCTAGAACCAAAACTTGTAGAAATGGTAAAAAAATATTCTACAAAATCTATAAAAGATGATTTCTTATATAAAAATTATGATAAGAAAAAACAAGAAAAATTTGCTCTTGGTATTTTAAAAGATATGGGTTTTGATATGGATAGAGGAACTCTTTCTCTTGCTATTCATCCATTTACCTCTACATTAGGTTCAGATGATATTAGAATAACAACTCGTTATTCAGATCCAAGTTTAATAGATCCTTTAAGCTCTACTATACATGAAGGCGGTCATGCTCTTTATGAAATGGGTGCTTCTAGTGGAGAAATCAAAGGAACAAGCCTTGGAGAAGGTGTGAGTATGGGATTCCATGAAAGTCAAAGTAGATTTTATGAAAATATTTTATTGCGTTCACCAATGTTCTGGAATAAGTATTATGAGAGATTACAAGAAACTTTTCCTGAAAATTTAGCAAATATTTCAAAAAAAGAATTTGTAGAAGCTATTAATATTGTAAAGCCTTCTTTTATAAGAACTAATGCTGATGAAGTTACCTATAATCTACATATAATTTTGCGATATATTTTAGAAAAAAAACTTATAGAAGGGACTCTAAGCGTTGATGACTTACCAGATGAATGGAATAAGTTATTCTATAAAATGTTCAATCTAAAAGTTGATAGAATTGCTGAAGGTTGTCTTCAAGATGTTCACTGGTCGAGTGGTTTATTTGGTTATTTCCCAACTTATGCTCTCGGTAATCTATATTCAGCTCAAATATATAATCAAATGATTGAAGATTTTGGTGGAATTGTTTTATTTGAAAAGTCTTTTGAGGAAAAAGGCCTGCTTCCCATTAGTGAATATTTAAATAAAAATATTCACTCTAAAGGTGGCTTATATACCCCTGAAATACTAATCAAACGGATAACTAAAAAGGCTCTTGACGGGAATTACTTCACAGAGTACCTTAATAAGAAGTTATTTACACTTACTAATTAAAAGGAGCTTATTTGTGAATTTACCTAATAAATTGACTTTCGCAAGGTTGTGTATGACACCTTTATTTTTTATATCTTTCAATCTACCTAATTGGTTTGGAGAAAGGTATTTTACATTTTCGACAGTATTAGTAATAATATTATTTATCTGTATTGAGTTGACGGATCTTTTAGATGGAATCATAGCTCGTAGTAGAAATATGGTTACTGATTTAGGAAAAGTAATGGATCCTTTTGCTGATACCTTTAGTCGTTTAACTTATTTTGTATGTTTAATGACTGTCGGTATTATGCCCGTAATAGCCTTTATCATCATAATGTGGAGAGAATTTGCACAATCATTTATAAGAATGTTAATGATGAAAGAAGGAAAAGCACTTCCTGCTAATATTTGGGGAAAAAGCAAGGCTGTTTTATATGCTGTTTCAGCTGTATTAGGAGTGATTTATTTAGCTTTAGATAGAGTTATGCCTTCAGCTCCGTGGATTACAACATGTGGAACTATATTAACTGTTATATTCTATTTAGCAGCAGTAGCATCTGTAGCATCTTTTTTAACTTATATTAAAGGCATTAGAGATACTGGTGCTTTAAATAAAATTAGTAGATAGGAATTGATTAAATTAAATGAAAAATGATAATTCAAAGGAAGCTTGTGCAGTAATGCAGAAGCTTTCCTCATATAAAGACTATGATTTAGAAAGTAAGATTAAGTACGTGTTTAGTGATGTTGATGATACAATAACATTAAATGGGAAATTAATTACGTCATCTCTTGAGGCTCTTTGGAAATTGAATGAGGCTGGTATTAAAACAATATGTGTAACAGGTGGTAGCGCTGGTTGGGCAGATATATACCTTAGACAATGGCCTATTGAAGCAGTTGTTACAGAAAGTGGAGCCTTGGGCTTTTATAGAGAAAATGGGCAGTATAAAAAATGGATTAATCCTCGTATTGATGTGGCAAATTATCAAGAAAGAAAAGATGATTTAATCAAAAAAGTATTCAAAGAAGTCCCAGAGGCAAGATTATCCTCTGACCAATTTTCTAGAATTTATGATATTGCTTTTGATCATGGCTCAGAATTGCCTATTTTAAGTGAAAATATAGTAAAAAAGATTGTTGATATTTGTAAGGGAGAAGGTTTTTCTACTGCAGTAAGTTCAATTCATATTAATGCCTGGTTTGGCGATTATGATAAAAAAGAAGGGACTTTAGCCTTTATTAAAGAAATATATGGGTTAGAAATTAAAAAAATTAAAAACATAAGTATATATTGTGGTGATGCGCCAAATGATCAAGTAATGTTTGAAACTTTTCCACTAAGTTTTGCTCCAGCAAATATTTATAAAAAAGAAAATGAATTAGTTTTTAAACCAAAATTTGTCTCAATTAGTGAGGGTGGCCTTGGTTTTGCAGAAATTGTAGATGTAATTCTAAATAAAAATAAAAAAGTTGGCAAAAAATCAAAAAGAGGGTAGACAAAAAATCAATGTTACCGTATTATCCATCTTGTGCTTAGGTAAACAGTTTACTATTTAGCTTAGACACAAGTGTTAAATATGAAATGTAAAAGTTGAATATTTAGAGATTTTTGACATAAATATTAGAGAAGAGAAGAGAAGATAAAATAACTTTTTTACGATTACTTTTAAGTTGTTGGTAAAGAAGTGAAAATTAGAAAGCATTAGGGCTTTCTGTCAATTCAAAAATAAGAACTAGAATAAGAA
>JAENWY010000187.1 GCA_016649775.1 Spirochaetaceae bacterium | reverse complement strand
TTATTTGATTTTAATAAATTTTCAATCATTTTGGTGTTAGGTATTCAGACTTTTGGCTCATTTTTGTATTTCCTCTTTGAGCCAAAAAATTGACTCATATAATATGGGCGGTGTGCTTTTCCGTTGTCCACATATATGAGCCAGTGTAGACAATATCACATCCAATCAACACTTTAAGATTATTAAGTAATAACTCTACTTGACAATTAACTGATATAGTTTTATCAATGAATTAATATTATAAATATTAACAGGGGAGCTTAATTTATTTAGGCTGAGAGGAAGTATTGAATACTTCGACCCTTTAAACCTGATTTGGATAATGCCAACGCTAGGAAGTTAGAGTCAATTAATTAAAAATCATATGACTTTTTTCAAGTGAATTACCTAAAAAAGGCTTTCCTGTTGAAAGGAGTTTTTTTATGGGTAAGTCAAAAAAGAGTATTCTAAGCTCTTCACTTCTAATGTTTGGTGCTGGTGTTTCTATAGCTGAAATATTGACTGGGACAATGCTATCACCATTGGGACTGAAAAACGGAATCATCGCAATAATCCTTGGACATTTAATTGGTGCTATATTACTATTTCTCATTGGAGTAATAGGTAGTGATACTTCTAAAAGTTCAATGGAAAGTGTTAAGTTATCCTTTGGTTCAAAGGGTGGAATATTTTTCTCATCTCTTAATATTTTGCAACTAGTTGGTTGGACGGGAATAATGATAATTTCAGGATCTATGGCTGCTAATTCTATAATTCCATTATCTCTGTCAGTTTGGTCATTGATTATTGGTATATTGATTATTGCCTGGGTCATGATAGGTATTAAAGATATTTCTAAAATAAATATTGTTGCAATGAGTTTATTATTAATATTAACAATTATTTTATCAAAAGTTATATTTTCACCAAATACAGTTAATACATCAATTATCAGTAAAGAATCCTTAAGTTTTGGATTGGCTGTTGAATTAAGTGCAGCTATGCCTTTATCTTGGCTACCTTTAATAGCAGATTATACCAGAGAAGATAAAGGAAATTGGAGTGGTGCTTTTTTTGCATCAGTTACCTATACTTTCATAAGTATGTGGATGTATCTAATCGGACTTGGTGCTGCCATATTTACAGGTAAAGTAGATATTGCCCAAATCATGATGAGTTCTAATCTTGGATTACCAGCACTTCTTATTGTGGTTTTATCGACAGTAACAACAACATTTTTAGATGTCTATAGTTCAGGTATTAGCAGTGTATCAATTAACACAAAGTTAAACGAAAAAACCGTTGCAATTATTGTCGCAACTATTGGTATTCTTCTAGCTATTTTTACTCCTATAGCTTCCTTTGAGGGCTTTCTATATTTAATTGGTTCTGTTTTTGCTCCAATGGCTGCAATTATGATAAGTGATTATTTTATTTTACATAAAGATCACAGTTGTCAACGATTTGATGTTAGTAATTCGATTCTTTGGATATTGGGATTTATCATTTATCGAATATCTTTAAATTATGAAACCGTATTAGGTAATACCTTACCTGTCATGATAATCATCATTCTAATATCATTAATCACAAATAAAATTACACTTAGAGTAAAATCTCTTTCTACAGAACAAATATAAGAGGAAAAAAAATGAAAAATCAATTAGTTAAATGCTTTGAAAATGTGAAAATAAAATCACCCTTAGTACATAATATTACAAATTATGTAACCGTTAATGACTGTGCTAATATTACAATAGCAATAGGAGCTTCTCCTATCATGGCAGATGCTATTGAAGAGATAATTGAAATTCAAACTATTTCAAGTGGTTTAAATATAAACATTGGAACACTAAATAGTAGAACTGTTGCAAGCATGTTATTATCTGCAAAGAGAGCTAATGAATTAAATCATCCTGTAATGCTTGATGCAGTTGGAGCAGGTGCTTCAAGTTTTAGAGATGATACTCTTAAAACTTTTTTAGATATTGCTCATTTTTCTTGTATCAAAGGAAATATCTCTGAAATTAAAGCCCTTTCAAATAAAAATATTGCAAGTAAGGGTGTAGATGCTAATATATTAGATAAAGTTAATGAAGAAAATATTGATGATGTAATACAATCAACAAGAATCTTGGTAAAAGAAACAAAATCAATAGTAATTATTACTGGTGAGATTGATTTAATAGTTAGTGATACTAAAGCTTGGGTTGTTAGAAATGGTTGTTCAATGATGAGTAATATTACTGGTTCTGGTTGTATGTTATCTTCTTTAGTGGCTTCTTTCATTAGTGCTAATACAGATAATATTTTTGATGCGGCAGCTGCAGCTGTTATTACAATGGGAATTGCTGGAGAAAAGGCAAATGAAAAAATGATTAAAACTGAAAGTGGGAATAGTAGTTATAGAAATTATTTAATTGATGAGATATTTAAATTCAAAGCTACAGATTTGGAAATTAGAGGTAAATATGAACTTAGATAAGTCTGCCTTGTTATTGTATGCAGTAACGGATAGAACCTGGCTCAATGGTGATAGCCTTTATATGGCTTGTGAAAAAGCTTTGAAGGGGGGTGTCACTTTATTACAACTAAGAGAAAAAGATGAAAATGAAGTTGCTTTTATTAAAGAAGCAATTGAAATAAAAAAACTTACTGAAAAATATAATATTCCTTTGATTATCAATGATAATGTAAATGTAATGTTAAAATCAGGAGCAGATGGGATACATATTGGTCAAGATGATGGTGATGTTGAGTATATAAGAAAATTGATAGGTCCTGATAAAATATTAGGAGTATCTATCCAAAGCCTAGATCAATTAACCTCAATGGTATTAAAATGTTCTGACTATCTTGGAATAGGAGCTGTTTTTAGTACTTCAACTAAACTAGATGCTGTTGATGTTTCCTTTGATGTTTTGAAAGAAATTGTAACTGAATCAAAATTACCTACTTGCGCTATTGGTGGTATTAACCTAGGTAATATTCATAAACTTAAAAATAGTGGAATCAATGGTGTTGCTATCGTGTCAGCAATATTTAACAATAGTGATATTGAGGCCAGTAGTAAAATATTAAGAGAGGAATGTAATAGTATGTTTTATAAAAATAATGCAGCTCTTATGATATTTGATCTTGATGGAACGCTTTTAGATAGTATGAGTATTTGGGATGATTTATGTTCTAAATATTTAAAAATATTAAAAGTTAAAAATATTGATCAAGACATAGATAATACAGTTAGTAAGTTATCTTTAATTCAAACAGTTTCATATATTAAAAATACTTATCACTTGACAAAATCCATTGATGAAATTGTGTCTGAAATAAATCATCTTATTTATGATTATTACAGAGGAGTTGTAAAACTAAAAAAAGGCGTTAAGGAATATGTCTTAGAACAATATAATAAAGGAATTTTATTAAGTATTGCCACTGCATCTGATAAAGAACTTGTCGAGGCAGCTTTGAAAAATAATGATATACTTCAATATTTTTCACTTATAAAAACGGAAAGAGAAGTACAAGCCTCTAAAGCTGATAGTTCAAAAATATATGATACAATTTTGGAAGAATTAAATATTCCTAAAGAGAAAACAATAGTATTTGAAGATAGTGCACATTGTATTAAAACATTAAAAAGAAATAGTTATTTTACAATTGGTGTTGAGGATAAATCTTGTACCGAAGACATAAGAACTTTGTGTGATTATTATATTGAAAGTTTTGAGGAAGAATGTTAATGAATGAAATTAAATGTGTTTTAACAATAGCTGGTAGTGATTGCAGTGGTGGTGCTGGAATTCAAGCCGATTTAAAAACAATGATTTGTAATAACGTTTATGGAATGAGTGTTATAACAGCATTAACTGCACAAAATACTACAGGTGTTTTTGATATTCACGAGGTAGATTCAGATTTTGTAGCTTCTCAAATTGATGCAGTCTTTAGTGATATAGTTCCTGATGCGGTGAAAATAGGCATGGTTTCAAATGTTTCAATTATTAAGGTAATAGCGAAAAAGCTTAAACAATATAGTGCAAAAAATATTGTTTTAGATCCCGTAATGGTTGCTACCTCTGGTGCATCATTAATAAGTAATGATGCAAAAGAGACTCTTGTCAAAGAACTATTTCCTCTTGCAAGTATTATAACTCCTAATATTCCTGAAGCTGAAGTATTATCAGGAATTAGCATTCACAATGAAGATGATATAAAAAAAGCTTTAGAAAAAATAAGTGAATTTAGCGATGCTGCTATTTTGGTAAAGGGTGGACATAATGTTAATGATGCAACTGATACTCTTTATTACAATAAAGCTATAAGTATTTACAAATCACAAAGAATTGATACTAGAAATACTCATGGAACAGGTTGTACTTTATCCTCTGCAATTGCAAGCAATCTTGCTAAGGGTTATGGAATAGAAGAGAGTATTAAAAATGCCAAAGATTATATAACTCTGGTATTAGAAAATGAGATTAATCTTGGAAAATCTTCAGGCCCACTTAATCATGGTTATTTTATTGCTTCAAAATATTAAGTTTTGATTACTTTAAATATTGATTTTT
>JAENWY010000277.1 GCA_016649775.1 Spirochaetaceae bacterium | reverse complement strand
GATAAAAAGGAGAATATTCATGGCAAACATTATAGCACTGGGAGAATTATTAATAGACTTCATTCAAATAGGAGTCAGTGACATTGGAAACCCTTATTATGAAGCAAATCCAGGAGGTGCACCTTGTAACTTCCTATCTATGACTAAGAAATTAGGGAATAATTCAGCTTTCATTGGTAAGGTAGGCAATGATAACTTTGGTTTGCAACTTGAAAAAGCAATTAAAGAAGCTGGTCTTGATACTACAGATTTAATCAAAAGTGATAAATATGGAACTACTTTAGCATTTGTACATCATGATGATACCGGTGATAGAGCTTTCACCTTCTATAGAAATGCTGATGCATTTCTATCTGAAGATGATATTAAAGAATCTTCTTTTGAAAATAAAGATATATTTCACTTAGGTACTCTTTCAATGACTAATGAAATCTGTAAAGGAGCAACGTTAAAAGCCCTTAAAATAGCAAAAAAGAAAAATTTAACAATATCATTTGATCCTAATCTAAGAACAAATTTATGGGATGATGAGAATAAAACAAGAGAAGCTTTTATAATTGGTTTTAAAGCCTGTAATATTCTTAAGATTGCAGATAATGAACTACAGTGGTTTACGGGAATTGAGAACCTTGACGAAGCTATTAAAAGTTTTAGAAAACAATATCCTATTGATATTATCTTTTTAACCCTTGGTAAAGATGGAAGTAAAGTTTATTACAAGGACCTTTATATTAGTGCCCCGACTTTCTTAAATGTTAAATGTGTTGATACCACAGGTGCTGGAGATAGTTTTATGGGAAGTGCATTATCAAAGATTATTAGCTATGGACTTAATAACTTAAATGAAGAAAATTTAAAAGAAACGCTATTATTTGCTAATGCAGCAGCATCTCTTGTAGCTAGTAAAAAGGGTGTAATCAAAATTTTACCTAGTGAAGATGAAATTGAAACACTTAAAGCAACATTAAAGAAATAAACCGTATCAGATTATACAAACAACAAAAGGAAAGAAGATGAATAATAAAATGAAAGTAGCAGTTATGGAAGGAATTGGTAAAATTGGATATACAGAAAGAGAAATCCAACAACCAAAGAATGATGAGGTATTAGTCAAAATCCAATATGTTGGAATTTGTGGATCAGATCTTCATTATTATGAACAAGGTTGTATTGGAGATTATATTGTAAAACCTCCTTTTGTATTAGGGCATGAGGCTAGCGGAATAGTAACAAAACTTGGCGAGAATGTTAAGAACCTTAAAATTGGGGATCGTGTAGCTCTTGAACCTGGAAAAACATGTGGCAAATGTGAATTTTGCAAAAGTGGTAGATATAATCTTTGTCCTGATGTAATTTTCTTTGCCACTCCTCCTGTAGATGGTGTATTCCAAGAATATACAGTTCATCCAGAATCCCTATGTTTTAAACTACCAGACAATGTAAGTTCTATGAATGGAGCACTAATTGAACCTTTAGCTGTGGGCTTTCATGCTGCAGCTCAAGGAGATGCTCATGTAGGACAAAAGGCTATTATATTCGGAGCTGGTTGTATTGGATTGATGACTTTATTAGCACTACAATCCTATGGCGTTAATGATATTTGTGTTGTAGATATACTCCCTAATCGTTTAGAACAAGCTAAAAAACTAGGAGCAACTCATGTAGTTAATAGTCTTGATAAAGACTATTTAGATCAATTTGATAGAATTACAAACAAGAGTGGATTTGATATAGCCATTGAAACAGCAGGCACAGAAATTACAACTCGTCTTTGTATAAAAGTTGTCAAAAAAGGAAGTAATATAGTTTGTGTTGGATATTCAAAAACTGGAGAAATGACACTTCCTATGAGTTTATTACTTGATAAAGAAATTACGATTAAAACAGTATTTAGATATAGAGATATGTATCCTAGAGCAATTGAAGCTGTAGCTGTAAATAAGATTAATCCAAGTGATGTTGTAACAGATATCTTTGCTTTTGATGATATTCAAAATGCTATGGATAGATCAGTTGCAGACAAACAAAACATTGTTAAATCAGTAATTAAAATAAGCGACTAAAATAGAACAGTAATTTTATACAACTTAGTAGAGGGTTTTCCCTCTGCTAAGTTGTTTTATCAACTATTTTGTAGAACTACATAAAACTACACAACATTTACACAGTACTGACACACAAAGGCAAAATATTTGGTGTAATATCTTTTTATAAACAAATAGAAAAATACTTTTAATATAAAAGTACAATTACTCAATTCTAGATAGATGATAAGTTTTTTCATTTCTTATCATCTTTTTAGAATTTTTCCTAAAATAGTGCAATGGAGGCAATAGCGAGCAACAATAATTATTTTTTTAATCATAATTTATAAAATTTTTTTTAACTCTCCTTTTTCCCAGGGGGAGTTTTTTAGTGGAAAACAGAATATCTTAATATTATTTTATTAGATTATATCTACCTAAATAGATACACAAAACTCCACATCATCAACACGCTATAATCACACATGAACCCAAAATATATAGTATTATTTATTTATTAAGAGAGAGTTATTAAAGATAATAACTTTCTAAAAAAATATAAAAAATATAAGTAAGGAACTAGTCAGCCTTTCTTATTCCAGATACTTAGAGAATTCCTTTTTTCTCTAATATAAAGATACCAGGAGGCTCAGCCTATTGTAGTTAACACTCTAAAATAGTTTAAAAACCATATATATGAAAAGAGAACATCAAATAGTGTTCTCTTTTCACTTTTTTAACGATTATTTCCTAATTAATACAGGTTTCACATAAATTCACTACTATAAATACCATAG
>JAENWY010000292.1 GCA_016649775.1 Spirochaetaceae bacterium | reverse complement strand
TATTTTGACAATTCTATATAAGCATTCTTTTCAGCCGCATCTTTAGTAGTGCCGAAGGCCGTTGCATCAATATCCCCTGCAAAAACTAAAAGGGGTGTTATAAACAATAAAAGCAACAATAAAATAATTCTTTTCATACTGTTAAGTTAGCATAAGTAATACCAATTTAAAAGATTAATAGAGCTGATATTAAAGTGAATTTTATAAAACACTAATTATTAATTAAGAATTTATTATACTTTACACTCTATTTAGTTCTCCTTTTGTACCAATTAAGACTTTTTATAAAAAACCCTTAGTTGATAGGTATTATTAGTAAATAAAAATCTTGTAGACAAGTGACAATTTTGATACAATCAACCCATTACAAAGTTACATATTTAGGAGATTATATATCATGAGAATGAGTAAGATGTTTTCCCAAACTTTAAGGGAAGCTCCAAGTGCAGCAGACTGCAAAGGTTATGAATTTTTATTAAGGGCTGGTTTTATACGTCAAATGGGAGCTGGAATATTCTCATTACTTCCTCTAGGATATAAATCCACAGCAAAGATTGAAGGTATTATCAGAGAGGAAATGGATTCTCTTGATGGTCAAGAAATCTTAATGCCTCTAGTAAACCCTGCAGATATCTGGAAAGAAACAGGAAGATATTATAGCATTGATAAAGAAATGAGTCGTTTTAACGATAGAAGAGGATCTGATATGGTTCTTGCAATGACTCACGAAGAAGATGCAACATCACTTGGAAGAACTGAAATCAATTCTTACAAGAAACTTCCACAACTAATTTATCAAATACAGACAAAATGGAGAGATGATGCTCGTCCTAGAGCTGGTTTAATCAGAGTTAGAGAATTTACTATGAAAGATAGTTATAGCTTTGATAGAGATCAAGCTGGTCTTGATGAACAATATAAAAAGCATTATGCATCATATTTCAGAATCTTCTCAAAAGCAGGACTTCCTGTAATTGTAGTTGGAGCTGATTCAGGTATGATGGGTGGTAAAGTATCACATGAATACATGTACCTATCTCCTATCGGAGAAGATACTATCATGACTTGTGAACATTGTGGTTATACTGCAAACAAACAAGTTGCTAAGTTCCAAAAGAAATATTACAAAGAAGAAGCAAAAGTAATCGAAAAGATTGCTACTCCAGATTGTAAAACAATTGTAGATCTTTGTAATTTATTAAATATTGAAACTCATCAATGTGCAAAAGCTGTATTCATGATGGCAACCTTTATTAATGATAAATCTGGTGAAGAAGAAGAAAAACTTGTTGTTGCTCAAATTAGAGGCGATCTTGATATTGAAGAAAATAAACTACAGAATATTCTAAAAGCTAATTCAATCCGTCCTGCACATGAAGAAGAAATCAGAGCCGCCGGTATTGTTCCTGGTTTTGGTAGTGCTATCGGTTGTAGTGATAAAGCTATTATTATAGTAGATGATTCAGTTGCAAAGAGTAATAACCTAGTAGCAGGAGCTAATGAAGAAGGCTACCACTTATTAAATACAAACTTCAAAGTAGATTACACTGGTAAAGTTGCAGATATTGCAAGTGCTAAGAATGGTTATACTTGTTCTGTTTGTAACCATGAATTAAAAGTTAGTAAAGGTGTTGAAGTTGGTAATATTTTCCAATTAGGTACACGTTATAGTGAAGCAATGAATTGTTACTTTACTGATATAGATGGTAAATCAAAACCTGTTGTTATGGGTAGTTATGGTATTGGCGTTGGCAGATTACTTGCTACCCTTGCTGAAGAATACAATGATGAGAGAGGTTTATCTCTTCCTATCTCTGTAGCACCTTACCAAGTACACTTTTTATCATTAATGAAAGACAAAGAAATTGGTGAAAAAATCTATACTGATTTAATGGCAGCTGGTATTGAAGTTCTATATGATGATAGAAAAGAAAGCGCTGGCGTTAAATTTGCAGATGCAGACCTAATAGGTCTTCCGATTCGTATCACACTTGGTAACAAATCTTATATAGAAGGTTCAGCTGAAGTTAAACTAAGATCTAATCTTGATGAAACTTTCAATTATTCTTTAGATACATTAGTTGATGATGTTAAAAAAGAAGTTAAAAAGCTACAAGATGAGATTACAAATAATATAGTTCACAAAGAATTAGAAATATAATTTAAATTACCTTAGAAAATGCTCAGATATATATCTGGGCTTTTTTTATGTACTCAAAACCTTATATATTAATTCAGTAACTATAATTAACTACTAAGAGCTATAATTATATAAAAGACTTTTCAAAGAAATTTGACGATTTATTAAGACATAAAATAACCGCCGTTTGAAAAATAAGGTACGGCGGCGGAACCTAAGAAAATACATACCCGACGGGGCATGCCCCTCTCACTTATATACTTTAATATAATATGATTACTAATACAAACTTTCTTTTAGAATTATTTTTAATTATGAAAATAATTCTCATTTAATATATAAAATATGAATAAATCAAAAACTACTGAATAAAATATTGCAATAATTAGTATATTAACATTATGATAGTAGAAACTATAAATTAAGATTATCTGCTATTTTAC
>JAENWY010000213.1 GCA_016649775.1 Spirochaetaceae bacterium | reverse complement strand
TTATTTTACAACAATATTTACAAGCTTTCCTGGAACAGCAATCTTTTTAATGATTGTTTTATCTTTAATCCAAGGTTGAATTTTATCATTAGATAAAGTTAATTCAATCATATCTTCTTTACTGATATCTCTTGCAACAGTAACTTTAGCTCTAAGTTTACCATTAACTTGCATAACAAGTTCTATTTCATCATCAATAGTCAATTTCTCGTCAAATTTAGGAAATGGAGCTCTAAATAAAGAATCTTCATGTCCGGCTTTTTGCCATAGTTCTTCACATATGTGAGGAGTATATGGAGCCATTAATAAAATTAAATTTTCCCAGATTTCTCTAGGTAAATTATCAGTTTTATAAATGTCATTAACAAGTACCATCATTTGTGAAATAGCTGTATTAAAGTTTAATGTATCTGTATCCATTGTAACTTTCTTAATAGTCTTATGTAATTTCTTAAGCATATCATCTGAAGGAGCTTCTTCCGAGATTTCTCTCTCTTCACCAAGTCTCCAAATTCTATCTATGAAACGGTATACACCAGATAATCCAGAAGTTGCCCAAGGTTTTGAAACTTGTAAAGGGCCCATGAACATTTCATAAATACGCATTGAATCGGCACCGTATTCTTCAATAATTTCATCAGGATTTATAACATTCTTCAAACTCTTTGACATTTTGGCAATGACTTTTTCTAATTGGTTATCAGTTCCTATTTCAACATAGATTCCTTCTCCATTGTCTTGTACTTCATCAGCAGGTACTAAAGTTTTATCAGCTCTTTGATAAGCAAAACTTGTAATCATACCCTGGTTAATTAAGCGCTTGAAGGGTTCTGGAGTGTTGACAACACCTAAATCGAATAAAACTTTATGCCAGAATCTAGCATATAATAGATGAAGAACAGCATGTTCAGCACCACCAACATATAAGTCTACAGGCATCCAGTATTCTTCTTTATCTTTGCCAACAAATTCTTTAGTATTTAAAGGATCTAGGTAGCGAAGATAATACCAACATGAGCCAGCCCATTGAGGCATTGTATTGGTTTCTCGTTTAGCTGGTCCTCCACAAACAGGACAAGTTGTATTAACCCAAGAATCAATCTTTGCTAATGGACTTTCTCCTGTTCCACTAGGTTCAAAAGATTCAACTTCTGGTAGTGTTAATGGTAGTTGATCTTCAGGAATTGCTACTGTACCACAATGTTTACAATGAACTAGAGGAATTGGTTCTCCCCAATATCTTTGTCTTGAGAAAATCCAGTCTCTAAGTTTATAGTTAATAGCTTTGTGACCAACGCTTTTTTCTTCTAACCAAGCTAACATTTTAGAGATAGCTTCTTCTTTATTTAAGTCGTCAAGGAAACCAGAGTTAACATGTGTACCATCTTCGGTCCAAGCAGATTCTTGTACATCGATATCACTTTTTAATACCTCAATAATAGGTAGATTGAATTTCTTAGCAAATTCCCAGTCTCTTGTATCATGAGCAGGTACTGCCATAATTGCACCGGTACCATAACTAATTAAAACATAATCAGCAATCCAAATTTCAATTTTTTTACCATTAACAGGGTTAATAGCATAACTACCAGAGAAAACGCCTGATTTATCTTTAGCTAAATCGGTTCTTTCTAAATCACTTTTTTCTGCAGTTTTTTTTAAATATTCATCTACTGCAACTTTTTGAGCAGGTTTTGTTAGTTTTTCTACAAGAGGATGTTCTGGGGCAATAACCATATAGGTTGTACCAAATAAAGTATCACAACGAGTTGTATAAACTTCTAGCTTTTCATCTCCATCGACAAGAGGAAAGAATACAGCGGCACCTTCAGATCTTCCAATCCAGTTGCGTTGCATTGTTTTTACACTTTCTGGCCAATCAAGATCATCTAAACCTTCTAAAAGTTTGTCTGCATACTCAGTTATTTTAAATACCCATTGTCGGATATTTTTTCTAACTGTTACTGTTCCACAACGTTCACATCGTCCATCTTTTACTTCTTCGTTTGCAAGACCTGTTTTACAACTTGGGCACCAGTTAATTGGTTTTTGTGATTCATAAGCTAGGCCTTGATTATAAAGTTGAATGAAAATCCATTGTGTCCATTTATAGTATTCAGGGGTATGTGTTGATACTTCACGGTTCCAGTCATAACTAAATCCGAGGCTTTTAATTTGTTTTCTGAAGTTTTCGATATTTTTTTCGGTTGTTTCACGAGGCTGTGTACCAGTTTTAATGGCATAGTTCTCTGCAGGAAGTCCGAATGAATCAAAACCCATTGGATGCAAAACATTAAAGCCGTTCATTCGTAAGAAACGACAATAAATGTCAGTAGCAGTATAGCCTTCTGGATGTCCTACATGAAGACCTGCACCTGAGGGATAAGGAAACATGTCTAATACGTATTTGCGCATTTCTTTAGGAAATGACAAATCTTCTGTAGTAGCGAACGTCTGGTTTTCTTCCCAGTATGCTTGCCACTTTTTTTCTATTTCTTTAAAAGGATAATTACTCATAAAGATAATATACATTTGCACTTAAAAAGCGTCAACATATTGTTAACATTAGTAAGTGTTTTATATGAAATAATTTATAATATTATTGTGCAACCATAGGAAAGAAAAGTATTTCATCAATTCTTTTATCGGACATTTTTTTTATTATATATTTTCCATTTTTATCTAATATAATTTCATTTTCTTCAGTAATAGATCCTGTGATTTTTATTAGATAGGCTGCAATTGTGCCGACTTTCTCAGCTTTGTGATATTTAATATCAAGTTCATCACAGAATTGAAGGAAAGGTGTTTCCCCTTTTATTAAATAAGTAAGCTCTTCTCCTTCCAGTTTTTGAATATTTTCTCCGTAGGCTGGCTCATGTTCATCATATATTTCACCAATAACTTGCTCTGCAACATCTTCCATTGTTATAATACCTGAAAATCCACCGTATTCATCAAGAACAATAGCCATTTGTAGATTTTTTTTCTTAAACAAGAAAAATATGTAATCCAAATGTTTTGTTTCGGGAACAAAAATAGGTTTCCTTGCAATTGATAATAGTGTGTTATAAATATTCCCTACCGCATATGAGTGTAATACATCTCTTATTAGTATTATTCCAGTTATATTGTCGTAATCGTCATGATAGATTGGTATTCTTGAGAAATTTGAATTTACCATTTCTTTAAAAGCTTCTTCAATTGTTAATTCATCTTTAAGAAGAAAGACATCTTTTCTATGAGTCATGACAGTTTTTATTGGATTTTCTGAGAAGTGAAGTACTTTTTGAACTAATTCACTTTCGTATTCATCTACTATTCCGCCTTCTTCGGCAAAATCTACTACTCTAAGTATTCCTTCAACAGTAAGACCTCTTTTGGCTCCTTTGGATGATATTTTACTTATGAAGTTACCAAAAGATTTAATGATCCATACAATAGGAAAAAGAATAATAGTTAATAAAAATATCGGATAAGACATTATTTTAGCTATTTGAGTAGAATGAACCATAGCTAATTGTTTTGGTGTTACTTCTCCAAATATTAATATGACTAATGTTAATACTCCTGTACCGTATGCAATCATTTCAGAACCCAAATACTTAATGCAAAAGGTTGTAACAAGAGAGGATACACTTATATTAACTACATTGTTACCAATGAGAATTGTTGTTAATAGCGTATCTTTGTTTTGAGTTAGTTTTACAGCTTTTTGAGAAAATTTATTCTTGTCTTCTAATAGTTCTCTAATATTTATTATTGAAAGAGACGTATAAGCTGTTTCTGTTGAAGAAAATATTGCACTAAAGATTATTAATACAAATATGATAATTAATTCATTTACCATAGTGTTTCTTCTTTTCTTAAAATATAATTATTCTGGGATATATCTAAACCTTTACTTTCTAAGGGAATTTCCATAACTTAATAATAGGATATATTTTATTAG
>JAENWY010000146.1 GCA_016649775.1 Spirochaetaceae bacterium | reverse complement strand
TGGAGAGTTGGACTTAATGGTAGATATCTTTCAAAAATGAATTACAATATTTATTTTAAATCTATTACTGATCCAACTGTTGACAATAAAGGTGTTGATTTAGGTGAAAATTTAGTCCAATTGATTTCAGTGGGCGGAATTCCTACTATAAATGGAAACTTTAGCATATATGGAACCACAGGTATTTATTCAGCAAATGATAATAATTATTTACTAGGATATTCTGAATTTGATTATGAAAATTATCGACTTAAAAAATATAAACTTGGACTTAAATACAAAAGTAATTCTTCATTTTTTATGCTTAAGAATCTTAAATTAGAAACTTATAAAACTTTTGTGAGAGAAAATAGCTCAGCCGAGATGAAAGAAACCTTTTTTGAGAGTGTAAAGTCTCTTAAAAATATTGAATTATCAATACAATCCGATGTACAATATGGTATCAATGTATTTAATATAGGCTTGTTGATAGAATCAGACAACACTGGTAAATTTAGTAAAAAATACAAAATATCATATAGGATTTCTTTATTTTAGTAGAGGAAAAGGGGAACTATGAAAAACGTATTCAAAAAAAGAATAATAAGTTTAATTATTTTTTGTATTTTAGTTAGCGGAAGTATATTTGCTCAGACATCAATTACATTAAATGCGGGCTCTGTTAGTAATATCTTTTTCTATAATCAAAATGGTATATTAATCAGAAACATTGACTCATCTAAAATTTCGTTTGATAAAACTTTAATTATAAAATCAGGAAACTACAAATCAGTATTTACCTATAAATATGGTAATATTGTTCTTTCAAAAAGGTCAATTCTTGTAATAGAATTTAGCCAAGATAATTTTAAATTTTACCTTGTGGATGGTAGTGTTGATATTAGCACAAATCAATCAGCTTCAAATAAAATAAGTTTAATTACTCCTGTTACAGAATATAACATTGATTCTGATTCAGATCTAATGGCCTATAGTACAAAAAACGTTGAAACCTTTGGACTTAACTTAGGTAATGTAATTGTTTATAACAGTATTTCTGGAAAGAAATATAGTGTTCATGAAAACACAAAAATGAATTTAAATTCTTCAGAAACTATAGCTTATACAGATTTAGAGAAATTAGATTCTAGAGATTCTTTTGCAAACATGAGCTTTCCGTTTGGTATAAAGCCAATTGTAAAAAGTAATGATAGTGAAGATTTCTATAATCTTAATATTATAGCAACAGGTAACGGTCAAGGAAATAATGGAGAATTAGATTTTTCATCCTTTAAAGGTTTACTAAATGAAGCTAACAAATACAATGAAAAATATTTATTAATTGATGCTGGTAACACCTTAGCTGGTTCTTTATATGTTAATTTTGATAAAGGCGAAACTGCAACAAAACTTCTTGATAAAATTGGTTATGATGTATTTGTACCTGGAGCTAGAGATTTTAGCTATGGTATTGCACAATTAAAAAAATTGGATAGTGAAAGCAATGTTAAATTTATTAGTAGTAATGCTCTTGATTATAATGGATTTAACGTATTACAACCTTACCAATTATATTCCTTCAATGATTTAAGGATCGCTATATTTGGTCTTTCAAATCCTTCTTCTTTAACAAAACTTCAAGGTTTGGACTTTAATAACCAAGTCATAATCAACAACGCTCAAATAGCAGTTGATGAAGCTAATAAAGTTGCCGATTATGTAATTTTAGTATCCAACTTTGATGCCAATTCAATTAATAGTAATACTATTGTTGACAACATTAGTGGAATCGACTTAATCATAAATGGGTCCCAAAGCCTTGCTTATACTTCAAACAGAAATAATACTTTAATAGTTTCCACAGGTGTGGGTTATTCAAAAATCATTAACACAAAACTATCAATCTATAAAAATAATATTATTAGTGTAACTCCTTCAATTGTTCACTCAACTAATATTAATCCTAATACAAATAATAACTTATCTTCCGCTTTAAATATTAAATCTTTCCAAAAAGATGAGAGCATTAATGAATTCTTCTCAACTATAAAAATTAGTGATAAATACTCAATGTTCTTAATACCTCCTTCCAAAGAAAATATAAGTTATGTAATTACACCTAATGTAGTTGAAGATAATATTCTTTCAGTGCCTACATTTAAAGACTTTGTTGTTAGAAAACAAAAAGCTATTACAATTATAAACTCTACTAAAACTTTGGAAGCTGAGACTAAAGTAGTTCCTGTAGCTCCTATTATAATTAAAAACTCTACTAAAATTACAACATCCAAAAGTAAAATAGTTTCAACACCTACATTTATAAATACTAAATCAGAAATACTTAATACAGAAAAGAAAGCAGATTCATTTGAAATTGTTGCTACCAATACAGAAGATACTACAGTTGTAGATACTACAGTTGTAGAGAGTACAGGTGATAAAGAAAAATATCAGGATATTATTTCTAGTAATGGTTCTAGTTCAACTAGTTCTTTTGGATTAAAAACTGAAGTTGATAGTGCTTTAATTTTTAAAGATTTTGATTTTAACATTAAAACACCAGTAGAAGGTAAACTTACATTAATCCCATATTTTAATTCACCTAACTTCTCTTTAGCACTTAATTTTAATATGAAATATGATGGTAGTACTCTTGTATATAATAGCTATCCTTATCCAAGTATAAATAATTTTGAAAATGTTTATGCATTCTATATGAATATGCTTGAATACTTAAATATTAATTCAACAAATGGTTTAATTAATTTTGATATTAAAAAGGACAACTTTAATTCACCTGTTGAATCAGCATTAGTGCTCAATAAATTAGGTTCCAATGATACTTTAGCTTTTACAGCTAATTATGAAGCAGCTAATTCAAATCTTTCAATATTTTTATCAGATGCAACATTAACGCCTTACTTCAAGGGTGATGATGAAGATGCTGGATTATTTAGGACTTCAAGTTTAACCAATAATATGTTTTCACTAACTTATGGAGCATTAGCTAAGCTAAATAAGAATAATATTGACCTATACCCAGTTCTTTCTGCAAAAATTAATTTTGTTTATAATGCTAAATTTGAGGTTGGTTTAAATGTTAACGGTGCTTTATATCTACCTGTTAGTCCATTTGATTTAACTAAAGTCATTAATGGAACTAACTTATTTCCTAACTATATAGCAGGAGGTTCACTTAATTTTAGATTTAATCAACTAAGAATTTCAGCTGGAGCTGATTATGAAGTTCATAACGATTTAAATTTCTCAACAAATATTTTCCATGAATCTTATAATAGAAGCCTTTTATTTGCTCCAAATAACACTAATACTATTTCTCCTAATGTAAAGTTCTCCTTTAACAATGATACAACTGCTTTTAGTTTGAATTACTCAGTTCCATTTAATTTAGATACTATGGTTATTGCTAATGATTTATTAGATACATCAATTTCAATACAATCAAAGGACTTTACTTATGGATTATATTATATTCAAACAAATTTAATTAGTCGTATTAAGAATTTTGATACCCTTAAAAAATTCTTCTACAATAATAAAGTTGAATACGGAATTAATCTTGGATTTAAACTTAATAATTATTTAGAATCTACCATATCATTAGGATTTACTGATGACACAACAGCCCCTTTAAAACTTTCCTTAAATGTTACATTAAACTTAGATAAAAATATTTAATTTTAATAAAATAACCAATATGGCTGATAACTTAATTGCTATCACCCTTTTTTGTTTGAATTTTTTATGACTTTATTATAAAGAAATTTTAAATGTTTTATGTTATAATCTATATCAATATGAGAATACATAAATTAAATAGCTTAGTTGCTCAAAGAATCGCGGCAGGAGAAGTAATAGAACGCCCTGCCTCTGTTGTTCGTGAATTAATTGATAATTCTATCGACTCCGGTGCTACCTCAATCACACTAGCCCTTAAAAACGGTGGACTTGATGAAATCAAACTTATCGATAATGGTTGTGGAATTAATAAAGATGATTTAACTATTTGTTGCGATAGTCATACTACCTCTAAAGTTAGCACTCTTGAAGATTTATATCACCTACAAAGTTTAGGATTTAGAGGTGAAGCCCTCTACTCTATTGCAGCTGTTTCAAAATTAACTATATCTAGTAATTATGACGGTAAAGGTGCCTCTACCATTGTTGTGGATAATGGCAAACAATCTGATATTATTCCTAACGGTCCAAATATTGGAACAGTTATAAGTGTTGAAGATTTATTTAGTGAAATACCTGCAAGAAGACAATTTTTAAAAAGGCCAGCCTCTGAAGCTCTAATGGCAAAAAATATTCTGATTGAAAAAAGTTTAGCTTTTGAGAATATTGAATTTAGATATTATAATGATGATAAATTAATTTCGATTATGCCTTGTACAAGTAGACAACAGAGAATCTTAGATTCACTAGCTACTGGAAAGTTTAAACTACAAATGAGTGATACTTTAATATTAGAGACTAAACAAGATAGATTTAGTATTTTTGCAGTTGCTGCTAAACCCTTTATTCACCGCTCAGATAGATCACATATAAAAATCTATATAAACAACAGAGCAATTGATAATTATCCCCTTATGCAAGCGGTAACCAGGGGTTACGGCGAATTGCTTCCTGGAGGAAGCTTTCCATATGCATATATATTCTTAACAATTGATCCTACTCTTGTAGACATAAATATCCATCCTGCAAAAAAAGAAGCAAAAATTAGAATCCAAAGTGAAATTCATCATGCTATTGTTATGATGATAAAAAATCAAATGGTAAGAGATATACCTCAATTCCATAATAAAGCCATTCAAGAAAATTTACCTTTTGAAAGTGTAACGCCCTTAGATAATATTATAGAACAAAGAGGTATTAAAAAGGCTTGGAATCAAAAATTTGATCAAGGACAAAAACATACTAGCTATTTTAATCCAAAAAATTTCAACAGTTCCTCAATTATTAATGAACCCTTTCTTAGCGATAAACCTAAAAATCCAGAATGGTTTAAAACTGCCAAAGAGGTGTTAGGTGAGCAGGATATTCTTACTCAACAAGAATTAGCTCAGGAAAAGACTTTAATTCAGGAGAAACAAGCTAAATCATTAGATTGCAATAATTATTCTTCACTCGAAGATGATAAAGTCAATGATATTGAAAGTGAAATCGATTTTAGATATATTGGTCAAGTTTTTAATCTTTATCTAGCAGTTGAAAAAGATAATTATCTATATCTTATTGATCAACATGCAGCTCATGAAAGAATTCAATACGACAAAATAAAGAACAGACAAGGAATTCAAAAACTTTTAGTTCCTCTGCAATTTGAGGTAGCTAGTGATGTTGATGAATATTTACTCTCAAATAGTGATTTATATGCTAATATGGGAATTTCATTAAGTCGTTTAGATTCTCTTTTGTGGGAAATGAATTCAATTCCCACAGTATATAAAAATATTGAATCTAAAATTGTTGAATATATTCAAAATAATACTGGAAATTTGGCAGCTATAGAAACTGGATTATTTGCGATAATTGCTTGCCACTCGGCAATTAAACAAGGTGATAAAATTGATGATCGTTTAGCTATCGATATTATTAAGAAAGTCTTTAAAATGAAAGATCCTTGCTGTCCTCATGGTAGAACATTCTTGATAAGATTCAATAAAAATGAACTTGATCTTGCAGTAGGAAGAACAGTTTAATTTCGAATTAAATTGTAAAGATTTCCTGAGATTTTATTATTAATAAGCTTCTTTTCAATTAAAATTTTATCAGCATTTTTAAATTGTGTTGATTCAAATATTGTAATTGG
>JAENWY010000317.1 GCA_016649775.1 Spirochaetaceae bacterium | reverse complement strand
AATGAAAATAATCCTATATTGTCTGTAGCACCTTACACCATAAAATCTGCAAGTATTATTGTAACAGGAAGTGAGATAAGTAAAGGATTAATAAAAGATACTTTTTCCCAAGTAGTCGTTGAAAAGTTAAAAGAATTTAATGTAAAAATTGATTCAATTTCTTACAGTGGTGATGATACCGATGTAATAGTTGAACAAATTCATGATGCCCAAAGAAGACAATCTCAATTAATAATATGTACAGGTGGTATGAGTGTTGATCCAGATGATAAAACTCCAAAAGCAATTTCACAGTCTGGAGCAATAAGAGCTATTTACGGGGCACCCGTTCTTCCGGGAGCCATGCTTGATATTTCTTATCTAGATGATATACCTGTTTTAGGTCTACCGGGATGCGTTATGTATTCAAGGAGAACTGTTTTTGATTTGGTATTACCAAGAATTCTTGCACAAATTAAATTAACTAATAAAGATATTCAAAATCTTGGAAACGGTGGATTATGTTTGGATTGTGAAGTATGCCATTTCCCAAATTGTAGTTTTGGAAAAGGAGCTTTCTAATGGAATTAACACATATAAACAAGAAAGGCGAAGCCTTGATGGTTGATGTATCTAAAAAAGAAGAAACAAAAAGGATTGCAATTGCAACTGGTTCAATTAGCATGAATAAAGAATCTTATATTATGATTAAAAATCAATCAGCAAAAAAAGGAGACGTTCTAGCAATAGCTAGAGTAGCAGGAATCATGGCAGCGAAGCAAACATCTAGTTTGATACCATTATGTCATCCTTTATACATAACTAAAGCAAATGTTGATTTCTCCTTTAATGATGAAAAATATATAGTTGAAAGTATTGTTAGTATCGCTTGTGTAGGCAAGACAGGAATTGAAATGGAAGCTTTAACAGGTGCTACAGTATCTCTTTTAACAATATATGACATGTTAAAGGCAGTTGATAGAACAATGGTTATTTCGAACATAAAGTTACTGAAAAAAGATGGCGGAAAAAGTGGCTATTATGAGAGTACCTAATGATTGATAGTTATAATAGAAAAATAAATTATCTTAGGATTTCTCTTACCCAACGATGTAATTATAAATGTATCTATTGCCATCCAAATCCTACGGATATACCTATTGATAGTAAAATTATAATCAGATTTATTAATATTCTTTCAACTTTAGGAATTGAACATATTAGATTCACAGGTGGGGAACCACTCATTAGAAAAGATATATTAAATATAATAGAACAAACGAGAAAAATTGATTTAATAAAAAGTATTAATATTACATCAAATGGCTCCTTATTAGATGACATGGCACCTAGTTTATTAAAAGCCGGAACAACTGGGTTAAATATTAGTATTGATGCAACGGATAAGAATTTATATAGCTTATTATCTGGTGGTCATAATATTGATACAGTAATTGAAGCTTTAAAAAAATCTTTAGATGTGGGACTTAATGTTAAAATAAATTCAGTACTATTAAACAAATATTGGAAAGAGCAAGTTGATCAGTTATTTGAATTGGGTAAAGAATATGACATTCCGCTTAAGTTTATTGAACTTATGCCAATTGGCTTAGCAGTTAACTACAAAGGGGTTTCCTCTGATCAAGTAATTCCCTATTTAAAAAGTAAATTCGGTGAACCTATAAAAAGCGAAATAGAGGGAAATGGTCCTGCCAATTATATGAATTTTGGTGGAGTAAATTTTGGATTTATTGATGCTCTCTCTCATAATTTCTGTAGTGACTGCAATAGACTTCGGTTATTAAGTAATGGGGATATTAAATTATGTCTTTATCAGAATCCGAGTTGTAATGTGATAGATATGATAAATCTAAGTGATTTAGAAATAAAAAATATATTTACTAAAATAATACAAGAAAAGAATGAACATCATAACTTAAATGAACAATCAATAGAGCTATCGATGGCATCAATCGGAGGTTAATAATGATAAATGCAAAGGTAAGAGCCGTCTGTACAAGTAAAAAGAAAGGAACCTTGAAAAAAAATATTGATAAAGCAACTTTTATCAAAGAATGGGGTATTAAAGATGATGCTCATTCTGGTAATTGGCATAGACAGGTAAGTTTGTTATCAAAAGATGAAATTGATAAATTTAACAAGCAAGGAGCTAATGTTGAATATGGTGCTTTTGGAGAGAATATTGTTGTAGATGGTTATGATTTAAAAACTCTATCAATTGGAACTATTATT
>JAENWY010000192.1 GCA_016649775.1 Spirochaetaceae bacterium | reverse complement strand
TTATCACTAGTTGCAGAAAACTAATGGAATTAGATGATGAGGTAGTTGTTTTACCAGGACATGGTCCACAAACTACTATATATTCTGAAAGATCTAACCCTTACTTTTAATTAAAATAAAATTTAATAAGAGGAGTGTAATTAATACTACACTCCTCTTTTAATTAATAAAAAGGAGCTTAAACAATATTAATGCCAGCTCCTTTCTTATTAATTATTTGTTAGAGACTTTCTTTCGATAAACAGGTCGTTCTTCACCCGACTTACAAGGTACACAAAGTACAGCATAAGGAATTGCCCTAAGCCTTTGCTCTGGTATCTCTTCACCACATTTTAAGCAAATACCATAGCAATGATTATGAATTCTTGATTCAGCGTTGTCTAATGCTTGTAGTATATTTGCATCGTGGTCTGCGTTTCTTTGCATTTTTTTAAATGCAAGTTCCTCTGTAACTGAATCGATGCTATCATTAATAGTTTTAGCACCAATTAGTTCTCTAAATTCAGAATCCTCATTTAATAAACGATTCAAGATTTCAAGCTTTTGCTTCTTAATTTCCGCTTGCATCTCATTAATAAATTCTCGAGTCATCAGGCTCTCCTGAGCGCTCTGTCAGAGCTAAATGTTTTTGTTATAAATAAGATGAAAAAAAAATGAACTCTAGTCAATAGATATTTTGTAAAAATGAAAAAAAGGTTATAACATTTTTAACATTTTTAACATTTTTAACATTTTTAACAATTAATACTATACATAAAGAAAGGTGCACCATAAATCAGTAAAAAAAATCATTTTTTTACACAAATCCAAATAATGTAGAAAGGAGTATATAAATAGCAAAATAATTGCTAATATATATATCAATGTAATTAATATATTTGCTTTAATTATTTTCATCGTCTAAAGTACCAAATCCATTAACAAGCGATTTGGTAACTTTAACTAATGCCACAAGAATTAATATTACTATTATTATGACAGCTGATTCAATAAAGTTGTTACCCTGATAAACCATAGCAAGTAGTGTAAAACCAATAATTATACTAATAATTAAAATTATCATGGGTATTAATATTTTTACTTGACTCTTCTTCATTAAAGGAATGCCTTAATAGTTTCTAAAAATTCTTGAAAGGTTATACAAAGTTTTAAATCTTTTTCAGTTTCTAAAATTTTTGCAGGAGCCCTAAATAAACAACCATTATCTGCTCTACGAATCATAGCTAAATCATTATAAGAATCACCAGCTGCAAAAGTTTTGTAACTAAGAGATCTAAAAGCATCAATTGCTTTTCTCTTGCCATCTTCTTGTCTTAACTTAATATCAACAATACGATTATCACCATCTATTACTAATTCATTACATAAAATTGTTGGATAATCTAGCTGTTTCATTAAAGGTGCTGCAAACTCTTTAAAAGTATCAGATAAAATAACTACTTGAGTCAATTTTCTTAACTCAGTTAAAAATTCATAAGCTCCATCTAAAGGCTTTACTTTTGCAATTGTTGCTTGAACATCTTCTAACTTTAAATTATTTGCATCAAGAATATTTATTCTGTATTGCATTAATTTTCTATAATCTGGTTCATCACGAGTTGTTCTTTTTAATTCTTTTATACCTGTTTCTTCAGCAAAGGCTATCCAAATCTCTGGAACTAATACACCTTCTAAATCTAAACATACTATGTTCATATAATTTTCCTTAAATAAATAATATATATTTCATTAATTATTATGAAATTACTTAATATTATCAAGTAAGAAAAAGAAAATTTAATAAAAAAATGCTTTTCCTTACAAGGAAAAATACTATTTAAGATAAAAAAAACTATATCTATTATATATTTTAATAGAATATTGGATTTTTCATATTTTACTGAGTAAAATAAGTAGCCTATAAAAAATCACAAATTTCCATTTTTTAAAAATTATAGTTGAGAAATTGGTAAGATATTATCTTTTTCAATATCTTTAAAATATCTATAAGTATCAACTTTTAATTGACCACAAGCTGCTTCATCAACCACGATAATTGATTTTGAATGAAGTTGAAGTGCAGAAAGAGTACAAGAGTGTGAAATTCCACCCTCAACCCCATTTGCAAATGCACTAGCTTTGTTGTGTCCATTTACAAGTAAAACAACACATTTTGCACTTGTAATTGTTTTAACACCTACTGTTAAAGCTGTAGAAGGAACTTTATTTATATCATTTTCAAAGAAACGGCTATTAACAATCTTAGTATCTGTAGTTAGTGTTTTAATTCTGGTTAAGGAATTTAAAGAACTGAAAGGTTCATTAAATGCAATATGTCCATCAACACCTACACCACCTAAGAATAAATCAATGCCCCCATATGAGGAGATTTTAGATTCATAGGAAGAACATTCTTTTTCTAAATCTGATGCCATACCATTTAATATATTTACATTTTCTTTTTTAATATCAATATGATTGAAAAAATTTGTCCACATAAAATAATGATAAGATTGTTCATTTGATTCATCAAGTCCAACATATTCGTCCATGTTAAAGGTTACAACATTTTTAAAAGAAACATATCCTTCTTTATATAGTTTAATTAGTTCTTTATATACACCAAGTGGTGAAGAACCAGTTGGAAGACCTATTACAAAAGGTTTTTCTTCTGTTGGGTTAGCTATCTTAATTGTACTAGCAATATAATTAGCACTCCATTTTGACATATCATTATAATTTTCTTCAATTATTATTCTCATTTAATAAGGCTCCTTGATATTTTTTATAGGATAAAGTCTATTAGACTTTAAAACAAGCAAATCTCTAAAAATATAACCTATTTAGGTTAATTTTTCAGAGATTTTAAGGTTTAGGTGTACAATAAACTTATATTTTTGTCTTATTAATTATTCCACCTGCCATAATACAATCATCTTGATAAATTACAAGAGATTGTCCTTCAGATGCAGCTTGAATTGGTGGATTAAAAATTGCTTTTAATACATCCTCACCAGCCTCATTTTTATAAGAACTAACCAAAGCTTGAATAGGTAAACCAGTTGATCTAATTTTTACTTCATACATACCATCTTCAAGGGTTTCAACTTTACTCCAAACAACCTGAGTTGCTTCAACTTCACTGTGAAAAGTATCTTCTTTGTTACCAACAATTACTTCATTTCTAACTGTATCTAATTCAATAACATACAAAGGCTGTGGAGCAGCAATGCCTAAACCTTTTCTTTGACCAATAGTATAATGAAATAATCCATTGTGTTTCCCTAGGACTTTACCATCTCTAGTAACTATATCTCCAGGAATGGCTTCAACACCTAATAAATCAGTATAATCACCACCATAGAAATCTTGACTTTCTGTTTGTTCTTCTTTATGGAAACCCTGTTCAACATCAATTGCTCTAATTTCTGTTTTTTCATAGTCACCTAAATAAAAGATTGTATTTGAAAGCTGTTCTTGGGTAACTCTATAAAGGAAATAACTCTGATCTTTAATTTGATCTTTAGCTCTTTTAATAAAGAATCTGCCATTCTCTTCTAATATTCTTGCATAGTGGCCTGTAGCAAATTTATCAAAGTCTAAACCTGCCGCTCTTGCGGCATCAACCATAGCACCAAATTTAACTTTTACATTACACCACACACAAGGATTAGGAGTTCTTCCATTCAAATATTCCTTTTTAAAATCAGATAATACAGTTTCTTCAAAAGTTGAGGATATATCAACAACAGTATGAGGAATATCAAGTTTTTTACAAATCTCTTTAACTTTACGAAGATCTTCATCTTTGTTAGGTGCAAAGCAATAATTTGTTCCCATAGGATTTGCAATTTTACTGCTTTCATTATTTCCTAGAAGCATTGTAACAGCAGATACTTCATAGCCTTTTTGTTTTAATAAATATGCACTGACAGCAGAATCAATTCCGCCACTAATACCAACTAGAACTTTCATAATTTCATCTCCTATGTAATAAGTATGTTTTAAAACTATAAAAAAACTCCCTACTTTATAAGGTAAGGAGCTTGTTTGAAGCGAGAGCGACGGGGATCGAACCCGCGATCTTCGGCGTGACAGGCCGACGCGATAACCAGCTTCGCTACGCCCTCGTAACATTAGTGAAACTATAGGAAATCTCAGGTTATGTCAATATACTTTTATATTTTTTTATTCTTTATTTGATTTGATTGCTTTTCAAGCATAATTGAAAGAATTGTTCTATCAGTTTGTTCCATACCTTCATGACTAATTCTAGATAGAAAATCAAAGGATTGTTTACAGTCAGATCCAACAATTCCACTCTCAAGACTAGGGCCTATTCCCCTAATAGCAAGTTTAGTAGCTAAAGCTGCACTTTCAATACAAGAATAAATCTTAAGAGCACAAGTCATTTTTGCACCATCACAGATTATACCAGTTAAATTACCAATCATAATATTAATGGCTTTATTCATAAC
>JAENWY010000153.1 GCA_016649775.1 Spirochaetaceae bacterium | reverse complement strand
TACCCATGTATTAACATCTCAATTTAAGAGCTTTAAAACATCAAAAATGAGTTTTATCCATCATCTCTAGAATAAAAATATATAAATTAAAATTTAGTGCTAAATACTTAAAATCACCTGACTTAACGAAATGAGCCTTAATAATTAAATTGCTCTACCAAGTTAATTCAAATGATAAAGGTTGAGCTAATAGTAAGAAATTAATAAGAGGGAAAGAGTATTCAAAAGTATTATCTGAAATCTTTTTCCCACCTTTAAATGTTTTTATAGGAGAAGGAGTAGTAAATCTTAATGTTATTAATGAATCTTTAATTGCATTAGGGCCTTCTTCGCCAAGCATGAAACTAATCATTTCAAGATAATCCGCTTCTGATAGGCCTTCGTTATAAGTTGGTCCAAATGGTTCAAAGTTAGGATCTGCTAAAAAAGGTATAGCTTTTGTTAAATTACTATAGTTATTTATATCAAGAAAAAAGTTCAATTTTTTATTATTTAATGTTAAAACACTCTGGTCTTTCGAAGCACCCAGGTCAGTTAATAAAGTTTTTAAACTACTATAATCATAATTGATAATATAAGAGTTTTTGCCTGTTTTTTGTAAATTAACATTTGATGTAGTGCTAGTCTTAATTAATTGATCTCTAAAGGCTTCAACTGACAAATCCATGATAGGTTTATTACTATCTCCTGCTGAGAAATCAGAGAAATCTTTTAATACATTTACAAAAAAATCTTCAACATGAATTGTAGAAGAAGAGGTCCCTCCATTGTTATTATCAATAGTTAAATTTTCAGTAACAGTACAGGAGGTAAGAGTAAGAATTGCTACTAAAGTTGAAATGAGGATATATTTGCTTTTCAAAAAGAAGCTCCTTGAATATAAGTTTGAATTATTTTATTTAAACAGTACAATAAAATATAATAGCGTTCAATAGTATTTGTGCTACTATATATGTATTATTGATGTAGCTAAGTATTTTATTAAACAAAAATATATATAATTTATTTATTTATTTACAATTTCTTTTAAATATTGACAATTTAATTCATAAAAAAATAAATATTTTTAATAATGATGAATTTTTATTAATAATAAATATTTTAATTTATCTCTCTCCCTATTTATATAAGGGGAAAGGGTTAAAATTAAATAAAAACTTATTATTAATACGCTTTAGTACTCATATTTGAAATATATATATAACATTTATATATATTATTTTTTATTCATGTATTGCGTATTTGTTAAATGAATGGTAAATATTTTATCTAAATGTAAGATAAATTTCCCTAACACAAATAGGAATTAACGATATTAGCGTTGACAAAACTTGTAACGCTTTTTATAACTTATAATAAATAAATGGCAAAAGTCATGATATTTTGGAGGATTTGTATGGAAAATATTGGGGATAAAAATATACTAATTATAGTTGAATCACCAACTAAGGCTAAAACTATAAAGAAATTTTTGCCACCAAACTGTACTGTTATTGCTAGTAATGGACACATCAGAGATTTAGATAAAGCAAAGTCTGCAGTTGACATTGAAAATAAATTTAAACCTCACTATATAATACCTCCTGAAAAAAAGGCACTTGTAAAGAAACTTAAAGATGAATTGAAAGAAACTGATTATTTATTATTAGCAACTGATGAAGATAGAGAGGGTGAAAGTATTTCTTGGCATCTTTTACAAGTTTTAAAACCAAAAGTTGATTACAAGAGAATGGTATTTCATGAAATTACTAAACGAGCAATTTTAAAGGGTTTAGAATCTGGTAAAGATTTAGATTATGCAATGGTTGATGCACAAGAGGCTAGACGTCTTGTTGATAGACTTTTTGGGTATGATGTTTCTTCTTTAGTAGGTGAAAAGTTATCTTCTAGAAAATTAAGTGCAGGTAGAGTTCAATCTCCTGGATTAATGTTAACTGTTGAGAGAGAAAAGCAGAGAATTCTATTCAAAAAGAGTACTTATTTTGATGCAAAAGCAACTTTAGATAATACTATAGATAAAACTTCTTTTGAATCAAAATTAGTTAGATATAAAGATAAAGGAATTTCTGGTAGTAAGAGCTTTGATTCAGTTACTGGTGAATATAAAAATAGTAATACTTATTTACTATTAGATGAAAAAGGAATAGATAGTTTATTAGATTCTTTGAAGAATAAGCCTTTTGTTGTTGATGATATTGTCTCTCGCCCTATAACTAGTAAACCAGGTTCTCCTTTTATTACTAGTACATTACAACAAGAAGCAATAAAAAAACTTCATTTTAGTTCTAAAGAGACAATGAGAGTTGCTCAGAAATTATATGAAAGTGGATTAATCACTTATATGAGAACTGATAGTCCTTATTTAAGTAATGAGGGTATTACTGGTGCTCGAAATACTGTAGAACATTTATATGGGCATGAATTCTTATCTCCTTCTCCTAGACAATTTAAAAGCGAGAGTCATGAAGCTCAAGAGGCTCATGAAGCAATTAGACCTTCAGGTGAAGATTTTATTACTCCAGGTGATACTGATCTTTCAGGTCGTGAATTACAGTTATATACATTAATTTGGTCTAGAACTATTGCCTCTCAAATGGCAGAAGCTAAAAAGAAAACCACTACAGTTAAAATAACTTGTGGTGATGCACTTTTTCAAACTAGTGGTACTCAGATTGTATTTGCAGGTTATCTTAGAGCTTATGTTGAGGGTAAAGATGATCCGGAAGCTGCTTTAGACGATACAGAAACATTACTTCCTGAATTAAAAGTTGGACAATCTCTTAATTTAATAAGTTTAGATAAATTAAGTCATGAAACAAAAGCTCCCGCTAGATTTACAGAAGCTTCTCTAATCCATGATTTAGAAGAGAAAGGTATTGGTAGACCATCTACTTATGCTTCCATTATTGATACACTACTAACAAGACAATATTTGATTAAAGAGGGGTCTGCTCTTGTTCCTACATTTGTTGGTTTTGCAGTATGTAACTATTTAATGTCTGCCTTTCCTCGTTATGTTGATTATGATTTTACTAGAAGACTTGAGAGTGAATTAGATTCAATTGCAAAACAAAAGAAAGATAAACTTGAATTGTTAGAAGAATTCTATTTAGGGGAAAATGGTCTACAAGCAATCTGCATGGCGCAGAAAAAGGCAGACAATAAACAAGAGACTAAAACTCTTAACTTACCTCAAATTGATGAGGCTAATCCAATTATGATTGGACCTTTTGGTCCTTATGTTCTTGGAAAAGAAGTTGATGGTAAAAGAGAATTTATTAATCTACCAAAAGAATATTTACCCGGTACGATAACAGATGATGTTGTTAAAGCTCTTATCAAAGAGGGTAAAACAAAATATGAGCCACTTGTTTTAGGTCAATATACAGATGGTCAAGATGTGCTATTATGTGAGGGACGTTTTGGACCCTATTGGCAAGTAGGTCATGAAAATAAAAACAAACCTAAAAGATCTAGTGTACCATCTTGGATGCAAAAAACAGATGAAGCAAAAGATTTTAACAACGCAATTAAATACTTATCACTTCCGAGAGACCTTGGACAAGATGATAAGGGTAATACTATTGTAGCAACAAAAGGTAAATATGGTCCTTTTGTAAACTGCGATGGAGTTAATGCTAATTTAAATAGAAGAGATCATGATTCTCAACTATTTACAATTGCTGCAGCTGGAGCTATGGAACTTCTAAAAGTTTCAAAGAGTAAAAGTGCAGGTAACAGTACAGCATCAAAAGGAGCTTTGAAAGATTTTGGTGAAATCGATGGTGATAGTGTAAAACTTTATCATGGTCGTTATGGTTTTTATCTAAAACACGGTAAAACTAACATTAAAATCTTAGATGAAGCAGCTCAGAATGATGAAGAATTAGCTAAAGCTCTTAAGATAGATCAAATAAAAGAATCCATAGAGGCTAAAAAAAGCAAGAAAAAATAATGGTAAGATTTGATAAAATTAATTATTTTAAAAAGGTTCCTGAAAAGGAGTGTAGTATATTAGCTCTGAAATTATCTAAAGAGTTAAATATACCTGTCTTTAAAATAGAAACAGCCCTGAGGAGTCTAGGTGTGTCATTACAAAGTGATTGTAATGATGACGAATATGATTTTTATAAAGACTTAGTTTGCAGTAAATATGAATTATTAGATTCATATATTATTAAGGACGAAGGTTTTTCTAAAAATCTAGATGAGCAAATCAGAGGCTTTGATGAACTATATATAGATACCGCTCCTATTATCCATGAGGATTGGTTTCTATACTTCATAGCAAATGTAATTCCTGTATTACGGAGAAGACGTAAGAAATTAGTTATATTAGAAAAAACTTTTGAAGAGTTGCATGGATTAAAAAACAATGACTTAAAGAGTAAAGAAGTAAGGCTTAGAGCAACTATTAGGCCTACTTTGATTAAGATCTTAGCAAAAAGAGGTCTTGTTAAAATAGTGGATACAGGTAGTATTGGAATAGCTGATGATCATCTAGTTAAACTTTTTAGACGTCGTGGTATAAATAAAGATATTTTATTAATTACACAAGATAGAGAATTAAGTGAGAGAATAGTATTACTTCAGGAAATATTAAATAAGAATATAGAAATTCCTCATTACTCATTTTTGGAAAGACTTTTTCACAGGCATTTTATTGATGAAGATATTCATAAAAAAGTTATTGCCTGTAAATTATTAGAGGGTGGAAATCTTTTAAGATTATATATTTGCCCAGTTTGTAAAGATAGTTATTATGATAAAATTCTCGATTGTGAGGGTTTTGTAATTTGTTCTTCTTGTTACTATGATATAAAAGAATTAGAACTAGAAAAACAGGTTAAGCTTGATGAAACTGCGGAATTAGAAAAAGAGGCTGAATTAAAAAGAAAATCAGAGCTTCAAAGAATCTTAGAAGAAAAAGAATATATTAAAAATAAAACTACAGTTGAGACGAAAATTAAAAAAACTAAAAGGAAGATTAGGATAGTTGTTATTAGTGTTTTTATTCTAATATTCTCTTTACTAGTTATATTTTTCCTTTAAATATTTAAGAGCATTTAACAGATGCTCTTTCTTTTTATATTTTATTTTGTATAAATTGAATCATTTATCAAAAAATACATATTTCATATGTTATCTATGTTATAACTTTGATTCTAAGTATATTTAGATGCCGATAGGGACATTATTCAGCTATAGTTAATAAATGTTTGTGCAATCTGTTTTTACATAGGCATAGCCCTGATATTTTAAGTCGTTTCCTTTTTTGTTGAGATAAGAACGTATAATTCTTGCAATAAAGATTTTGTTTATTTATATCTATTATTTCAAACAACTTGAGGTTTTTATAGTTTTAGAGAATTAACTCTGCCGGAACAATGAATGTATTAAGATTTACCTTTGCGTGTGTATCGGAATCTAAACTAATACATGATTTAATTTATTTAAGCATGAACCAAAGGTAGAAAAGTTACTTATTACTTCTAATAATGAATAAATTACTCTAAAAGAAATTTGTA
>JAENWY010000128.1 GCA_016649775.1 Spirochaetaceae bacterium | reverse complement strand
TTAATTTAATCACAGAAAATAATGAATTTTTTGTTTATTATTTCAATAACTTCTTTGTTTCCTTTGCAAGTGCTTTTATTACATGTGCCGTTGCGATTTTTGCTGGATATTCAATTGCAAGATTTCGTACAAAATGGATTAAAATATTTATTGCAATATTATTAGCTTCTCAGATGTTTCCAATTATCTCTAGAATGATCTCATTATATTCCATGATGAGCAAAGCTGGTATTATTAATACTAGATTTGGCTTGATACTTGCTATAGTGGCAGCACAAATTCCATTTTGTTGTCTACTATTGTCATCTTTTTTTGCTAATATTCCTCGCGAAATAGAAGAGGCTGCCTATGTTGATGGAGCTTCTAGAACTACTATATTATTTAAATTAATTACTCCTTTAGTAACACCTGGTATTTTAGCTGTTGGTATTTATGCCTTTTTAATGACTTGGAATGATTACCTTCATGCTGCTACATTAATTCAAACAGATAGTTTAAGAACGCTCTCTGTTGGTATTACACTAAGATATCTTGGTGAACTTTCTTATGATTGGTCTCTTATAAACTGTATTTCTGTAGTTGGTACAATACCAATGGTATTAGTATTTTTCTTTTTCCAAAAATATATGGTTAAAGGATTGGTAGCAGGTGCTGTAAAAGGTTAATTAATAATTTATTTAATATGTATTAATAAAATTGGAGATAAGAATTTATGGAAAAGAAAAGACAGATTGTATTTATTATGACAGATACCACTAGATGGGACATGATAGGATGTTATGGATATCCTATCATGAGTACACCTAATATAGATAAGCTAGCATCAGAGGGCGTTCGCTATAATAAAGCTTATTCTACTCAGCCTGTATGTGGTCCAGCTCGTAGTGCTATTTTTACAGGTCTATATCCCCATAGCAATGGTGGTATTACTAATACAGTTTCATTAACGGCAGGTGTTAAAACAATAGGGGAATATCTAAAACCTAATGGTATTAAATCAGCTTATATTGGAAAGTGGCATCTAGATGGTGGTGATTACTTTGGTAATGGCATTTGTCCAGAAGGCTATGATGAAGATTATTGGTATGATATGAGATGTTATGTTGATGAATTAACTGATGAGGAAAAGTTAAAAAGTCGAAAAGAAGCAACATCTTTAGAAAAGGGTGGTGTTAGTGAAGATTTTACTTTTGCGCACAGAGTTTCTAATAGAGCAATAGATTATATTAATAAACACAACGAGGATGATTTATTCTTATGTGTTTCCTATGATGAACCTCATCAACCATATCTTTGTCCTGAGCCTTATGCTTCTATGTACAAAGGTTATGAATATAAAAAGACACCCAATTATTATGATACCTTAGAGGGCAAACCTTTTTATCAAAAGTTATGGGCAGGTGAGCGTTTAAAAGAAGACAAGGAGAATCTTCATATTATGCCTCAGTTATTCTTTGGCTGTAATAGTTTTGCAGATTATGAGATAGGACGAGTTTTAGATGAAGTGAAAAAACAGCTTCCTGATGCAATGGTTGTCTTTACTAGTGATCATGGAGAGGCTTTAGGAGCACATTCTCTAAACTTAAAAGGTGCTTCTGTATATGAGGAAATATCTCATATACCAATGATTATTAAAGGTGGTGCCTTTCTTAATTCTCCTAAAGGTGAAGTTTATGACCATGTTACAACTCATATTGATTTAGTTCCAACTTTCTTAGATTATTTTGGTATTCATCAACCACCAGTATTAGCCGGTGTAAGTATGAGAGCTATAATAGAAGAGCCCAAAAAAACTGTTCTTCATGAACAAGTATTTAGTGAATTCCATAGATATGAAATAGATCATGATGGATTTGGTGGAATACAATTTATGAGAGCAGCAATTAGTGATAATAGTAAATTAGCAATTCACTTACTTGATGAAACGGACGAGTTGTATGATACTAAAAAAGATCCATATGAAATGGTAAATTTAATTAATGACCCAACCTATAAGGAAAAGCGTGGAATTCTTCATCAAAGTATTTTGAATTGGATGAATGATAGCAGAGACCCTTATAGAGGTTATCAGTGGAAATGCAGACCTTGGAACAAAGGTGAAGTTGAACCTGAATGGGAATGTGATGGATATACTCGTCAACGTCCTTGCGATGTTGGAGAAATTAAGCAATTAGATTATGACAGTGCTCAAGAAATTACGGATAATGTTAGATTTAAGTTTAAATCAATAAAAGCTGCTGGAGTTATATAAATAAATGGTGGAAAAAATTAGAAGAGTTAGTAGAGCAGATGTAGCAAAGATGGCAGGTGTCTCTCCTACTATTGTCTCCTATGTAGTCAATGATAATCGATATGTTGATGCTGATAAAAAAAGAAGAGTTCATGAAGCAATGAATGAATTAGGGTATAGACCAAATGTTATTGCTAGAGCCTTGAAAGGAAAGCATAGTCATTTGATTTTGTTTATTGTTGATGATCTTCTGAGTGATCACTTTGGTAGAATTAATAAGCAAATGAATGCTTGGGCTATTGAACATGATTATTTCATTTGTTTATGTGAATCTAGAAATGATGATGATTTTATTAGCCAAATATTTCAAAGTTACTTTGATGGAGTAATTATAGGTTCTAGTACTTTTAAAGTTGAATATCTTCAAAAAGTTATTAATACGAATATCCCAGTTGTATTATTTGAGATGAAAAATTATTCGTCTTTAGAAGGGACTTTTGCTTTAATTAATTCCGGCCTTTATAATGGTGCTATTACTTGTTGTCAAGAATTATTAAATAAAAAAAGAGAGCATATTATATATGTAGATTCTTTTATAGAAGCTGGAAGAAAAGCAAATTATTGTGATGACTTTAGATATAGCGGATTTGTAGATGAATTAAAAGCTAATAATAAATACAATGATAGAAGTTTTAGATTAATAACTGATTGTGAAAATGAAGAAAATTTAATAAATAAGATAAATGCTTTATTAGATTCGGGATTTGCAATTGATGGTGTTTTTGGAAGAACTGATTATGTTGCTGTTCAAGCTATGTATGCATTAATTAATCGAAATTTCAAGATACCCTATGATTGTTCTGTAATAGGTGTTAATAATTCTAAAAGTACTAATTATACAAATCCTAAGTTATCTTCTCTTGATATTGATAGAGAAGGAATAGGTTTTTCTGCTACCAATATTCTGTCTAGAATGTTTAGTAATGAAGAACTATTGAAAGAAGATCTTCATATTGGTTTAAGTACAAAATTAATAATTAGAGAAAGTTCTTAAATTTTTTGATAAAAAAACTAACCCTTTTTGAGAATTAGTTTTTTTTTACAACTATTCGCGTTTGTCTATTGGTAATACATTTCTTTGTGTAAGTCCTGTATAAACTTGACGTGGACGACCAATTTTTAAATATGGATCATGTCTCCATTCTAGGTAATGTGCTATCCAACCAGGAAGACGTCCCATTGCAAACAATACAGTAAACATTGATGAAGGAATTCCTAGTGCATGGAAGGTGATACCTGTATAGAAGTCTACATTTGGATATAGATGACGTGAAATAAAGTATTCATCATTTAAAGCTTTTTCTTCTAATTTTTCTGCAATAATTAATAGAGGATCATTTTTTGATTTTTCGCCAAGCACTTCATCACATAATTTTTTTGCAATTTTTGCACGAGGATCGTATGTTTTATAAACCCTATGACCAAATCCAGATAATCTAAATTCATCATCTTTATCTTTAGCTTTTTTAATTACTTCGTCTATAGTCCATCCTTCTTGTTGTATTTTGGTTAACATTTCAAGAACAGCTTGATTGGCTCCACCATGTTTTGCACCCCAAAGTGCACAACAACCTGCAGATACTGAAGCATATAGATTAGCTTCTGCTGAACCCACAAGTCTAACAGCACTAGTTGAACAGTTTTGTTCATGATCAGCATGTAATATCAACAATTGGTTTAGAGCTTTAATTTCAGCTTGAGTTGGTTGATAATCATTTACAGGAGAGTCGAATAGCATGTGTAAAAAGTTTTCACAATAGCTATATTTATATGATGGATTAACACTATCATTACCAATAGATTGTCTATATGTAAAAGCCGCTATTGTTCTCATTTTACTAAGTAATCTAGTGACTGTTAAATCAAGGTTTTCTTCAGGATCCATTTCTTCTAATTCTGGATAGAAGGCCGAAAGGGATGCAACCATTGAAGATAAAATAGCCATTGGATGAGAATGTTGAGGATATGATCTAAAGAACATCTCCATATCTGTATGAAGCATTGAATGTTTATTTAATAATGTTTGATATTCTAATCTCTGAGTTTTATTTGGAAGTTGACCCTTTATTAGAAGATAAGCAACTTCAACAAAGTCACAGTTCTCAACAAGGTCCTCAATGTTATATCCACGATATCTTAAGATGCCTTCTTCCCCATCTACAAAGCAGATTGAGGATTGACAAGAACCTGTATTAGCAAATCCTGGATCATAAGTTAGTATATGTGTTTCATTTCTTAATTTAGAAATATCAATGGCCTTTATACCAACATTATCTGTAATAACATCCATTTTAAATTCAAAATCACCAACTTTAAGAGTGGCTCCATTTTTGTCTATTTTCATATAATATTTACTCCTCGTATATTTTTATATTGTTCATATTTACAAGTGCTAGAAATAGTGCTTGTGTTCCATTTTTCCCATATCCTTGCTTTTGTGCTTCTTCGTATAAAGATTCAACTAATTTTAAAGTAGGAAGATTTAGGTTTACTTTTTCAGCTTCTTCTAAAGCTATTTTCATATCTTTAACAAAGTGGTCAACATAAAAGCCTGGTTCAAAATCTTCCTTTATTATTCTTGGAGCAAGATTATCTAAACTCCAACACGCGGCAGCTCCTCCGCGAATAGTTTCGAGCATAACTGATAAATTTAGTCCCATTTTTGTAGCATATAATAATGATTCACAAACTCCACCCATAATACCAGCAATTGCAATTTGGTTTGCCATTTTTGTATGTTGTCCAGAACCACTGTAGCCTTCATAAATGGGATTTCCCATGATATCAAATAAAGGTTTTAGCTTGTCGTAAATAGCTTTATCTCCACCAGCCATTATTGATAATTTTCCATTTTTTGCACCAATATCACCACCGGAAACAGGGGCATCAACAAATTCTACTTCATATGTCTTACTAGAACTATAAATTCTTGTAGCAATTGAAGGTTTAGTAGTAGTCATATCACAGAAAATTTGACCTGGTTTACTACCTTCTAATAAACCTGTATCTGAAAAATATACTTGTTCTACATCTTTAGGAAATCCTACCATTGTAAAAACAATGTCACATTCTTTTGCAACTCTAAAAGGTGTTTTATAAAAAGTGGCACCTTTTGCTACCAAAGAATCTGCCTTAGATTTTGTTCTATTGCTTACGCAACATTTATAACCAGCATCAATTAAACGAGAGCACATTGCCTCTCCCATTACGCCTGTTCCAATCCAACCAATTTTTACATCATTCATAAAATACCCCGAGCTCTATTTTTTATTATTATAGCAAAAATAAAAAAAATTGAATATATATAAATATTAAAATAATTTATAAATAATATGTTTTAATAGAAAACAATAATTTTAATTGGTTGTTATAGAAGAAACTAAATTGATTATATTTGATGATAACCTTTATGTTTTAGCATTTTTTTGAATTTTTAATGCATGAATATTTAAAAAATATTTAAAAAAAACATCAAAAATATGGCTCTAAAATTTACAGGGGGGAATAGTTAATTATATACAGTAACGATTGAATGGTAAAATAGATCTTTTTATATACAAAGCGGTAAGACTCATGTATTATTTTACTCAATTAAATAAAAATAAAAGAGGCTTACCGCATGAATAATCTTACGTATGGAACTTCTAATTTGTCTTTATATACCATCTCAAAGGCTTTAGCTCTTAGTTTTGTATCACAACTGTATCTTGTAAGTTTCTAGTTGTTATCTACCTCTGGTGTAATGGTTCCATTTTCTTGTAAATAAGCAACAATCATATCTCTTATTGAAATATTTACTTCATAATTTAATCCACTAAACATATCAAATAGATATATTCTGAAAATTCTTCATTGAATGAAATGTTTAAATTTCCATCCTTAAAAGTATTTAATCCTCTAATAACCTGTAAAGTAAAGCGAAATTAGTGTGAATTTTTGACTTATTAATTATTGAGATATAAAAGTTAAACTCATGATTGCCCACTATCATTGAATCATATCCCATGTAATTCATTGCTTGAATATAAGGAAGTGGGCTATCTTGCTTATTGTAGATATCATCGGTTAAAATATTTCCTTGAAGTTAATTTCCATTATCAACTAAAACAACATCCCCTGAATTTTCTTTTCTAACTTTTTCAACATACGTATTAACTTTTGATAAGCCCGTGTTCTTACTTGTCTTGTCATTTTCATAGTAATAACCAACAATCTCTGCAGGGAAATCTTTAGTTGCTAATAAAGTGATAGTTTTAGGGTTATGATAATCTTCCCTGATTCCTTGTGAAAATAATGGGGTAGTTGCAATTACGATTACCATTAATAAAAAATAATTTTTTATAATTTTTTACGCTACTGTAGATCCTGAATTTCTCTGATTTTGTACATAGAAAATTTTAGAAGCAATTTAATCTATTAAACCAGCAGCTTTTTTTCTCTTTCTTAGTTCCCTATAAACAATATTATCGATGTCTTTGTTGAGTAATTTATCATCAACAACTT
>JAENWY010000228.1 GCA_016649775.1 Spirochaetaceae bacterium | reverse complement strand
AGTTACCCATGTATTAACATCTCAATTTAAGAGCTTTAAAACATCAAAAATGAGTTTTATCCATCATCTCTAGAATAAAAATATATAAATTAAAATTTAGTGCTAAATACTTAAAATCACCTGACTTAACGAAATGAGCCAATATTTAAAACAGATAATAAATTTTTCTCATATAAAATATAATACTTTTTGCGAAATTAAAAGGTTATTACAAGCTTAACCTAGATAACTAATTTTGGAGAAATTGTTTCACTTTCTAGCGGTCCTCCATTTAAATAGCCAATAAGATTTGTTAAAGCTTTATAATATATCCCTTCAATATCTAAATCTATAGAGGCAACACTTCTGTTTAAAAATTTAGTAAAAGGGGCTGAATCATATCCAATTGCTGGGAAATCACCACTTATTTTAAGAAGCACTTTTGTTAGAGTATAATCATTAATTGCTGCAAGGCTATCATATTTATTCTTATCAAAAGAGTCTTTAATCATTAATATTAATTCTTCAATCTTATCTTTTTCAATAAAAGGAACTTCAACCACATCAATATCAGGATAAACACTCTTAAGACCTTCAAGACGTTGACTATGTGCAATTACTTTATCTAAATAACCAGTAATATAAAGAGGTTTTTCACAACCAAGAGATTTAAGATAATTACCTTGTATTATCCCCCCTTCTCTATTATTTGTAGAAACATGATGATACTTATTAGAAGGAAGTATATGGTGAGCCAATAGACAAGGAACTTGTAAATCTGAGAAAAGAGATTCCTCTCTATCATCATCAATATCATAGCCAATAATACCATCGCAATTATTAGCAATTTTTTCCAACTCTTCCCTACTACTTATTCGAGAAAAATTTAATTGATAAGAAGTATTTTCGATTGCATTATGAAGGCCTCTCATAGCTTGACCATAAAACCAGTCAAACATACTTAAGGATCCCCAATAATAAGAACGATTACTTTTATCAATTTCTACTACACTAATTACACCAGTAGAAGATCTTCTTAATTGAGCTGCATTTTTATTAGGTTTGTATCCAAGCTCTTTTGCTGCTAAATAAACAGAATCTCTTAGATTTTCAGAAACACTAGAGGGAGAGTTAAAAACTCTGCTAACGGTGGCACTACTTACCTTTGCTAATTGTGCAACTTGATTCCTAGTTACTCTCACTATTCCCCATCCTTTTTGTATTGACATCCAACATATTAGATATTATAGTATGTACACGTGTACAAATCAATAGGGTTTTACACTATTTTTTATTGAAGGAAATACATATGTTAGATATTGAAGACAACACACACAATCGTTTGAATCCACTTACAGGAGAATGGGTTAAATGTTCACCTCATAGAGCAAAAAGACCTTGGCAAGGACAAGTTGAAAAACCACAGAAAGAAGATAGACCACACTATGATGAAAATTGTTACCTATGTGCAGGAAACAAAAGAACCTCTGGTATAACAAATCCTCAATATGAATCAACTTATGTATTTCAAAACGATTTTTCAGCTATTTTACCTGAAGGATCAAATGAAAGTTTTATAAAAGGTCCTAATGGAATGTTAGAAGCTAAAGGAGAAAGAGGTATTTGCAAAGTTATTTGTTTCTCACCTAGACATGATTTAACAATTTCAAGAATGAAAGTTGAAAATATTGAAAAAGTTATTAAAGTTTGGCAGGAACAATATAAAGAACTTGGCGATAAAGATTTTATTAAGCATGTACAAATTTTTGAAAATCGTGGTTCAGTAATGGGCTGTTCTAATCCTCATCCACATGGACAAATTTGGTCAGAAGAATTAATCCCAGAAATATCAGTTACAGAATGTAGAAATCAAATGAGTTATAAAAAAGAACATGGCAGTGCAATGTTATTAGATTATGCTCAATATGAATTAGAAGTAAAAGAGAGATTAATAGTTAGTGATGAACATTTTATTGCAGTAGTACCCTTCTGGGCAGTATGGCCTTATGAAGCAATGATATTACCAGTAAAAAGAGAAATTGGAAGTATCGATGAATTAAGTTCTGAAGAATCAAAATCTCTTGCTAGAGTTATGAAGGCTTTAGGTATAAGATTTGACAACCTATTTACTACTAGTTTTCCTTATTCAATGGGTATTCATCAGAGACCTACAGACGGAAACAAATATGATGGTTGTTTGATTCACTTCCATTACTATCCACCACTATTGAGATCTGCATCAGTTAAAAAGTTCATGGTTGGATATGAATTATTAGCTATGCCACAAAGAGATATTACAGCTGAAACAGCTGCAAAGAATTTAAGAGATGTAAGTGATATTCACTATTTAGATAATTTAAAGGACTAAAACAATGATTAATACAAAAGGAATAAAAAAAGGCCAGTTACATGATATCTATCCACAGCTATATGGTTGCTTCTATGAAGAATCAGAAATGGATATTAGATTTACTAAATTAATTGAAACACATTGTAATCTGTTTGGCAAAGATGAAGCTATGATTTTTTCTACTGCAGGAAGATCAGAACTTGGTGGTAACCATACTGATCATAACTTAGGTAAAGTATTAGCTGCGACTATAACACTCGATACAGTTGGTGCTGTAACTATAACTGATAATAATATTGTTACTTTAGTAAGTGAAGGGTTCCCTTCTGTTGAAGTAAATCTTGATAATCTTGATAAGATAGATTCTGAGGAAAATACAACTAATGCTTTAATTAGAGGTATTGCTCGAGGATTTGCCGATAAAGGTTTAAAAATTGGTGGTTTTAATGCAAATACAACTACTAATGTTTTAATGGGAAGTGGCCTTTCCTCCTCTGCTGCTATTGAAATTCTTTGTGCAACTATAATTAATCATCTATACAATAATGACAAACTAAATCCTGTTGAATTGTCTAAAATATCACAATTTGCAGAAAATGTTTTCTATGGTAAACCTAGTGGATTAATGGATCAAATAGCATGTGCCTCTGGTGGTATTGTTTCAATAGACTTTAAAGATAAAGAAAATCCTGTGGTTATTTCTGAGAAAATAAAATTTGAAGATAAAGGATATGCATTAATTATTGTTGATACAGAAGGTGATCATGCAAATCTAACATCATATTATGCGTCTATTCCTGTTGAAATGAACAAGGTTGCCGCTTTCTTTAATAAAAAAGTATTAAGAGAAGTTTCATATGAAGAATTTAAAGCCAATATACCTGCACTTCGTAAAGCATTAAATAATGATAGAGCACTATTAAGAGCACATCATTTTTATAACGAAAATGAAAGAGTAGATAAATTAGTTGAAGCCATTGATAAAAATGATTTTAAAAAATATCTTGAATTAATTAATGAATGTGGTAGAAGTTCTTTCTGTTACCTACAAAATTTATATGCAGAGCCTAGAAATCAAGGCTTATCTTTAGGCTTAGCTTTAAGTGAGAGTATATTAGAGGGTGATGGTGCTTCTAGAGTTCATGGTGGTGGATTTGCGGGAACTATTCAAGCTTATGTACCAATGGCAAAAGTACAAACTTATGTAGATGAAATGAATAGAGTATTTGGTGATAAAGCTGCTACTGTATTATCAGTAAGAGAATTACCTACTACTTGTATTGCTTAATACTAAATAAGTATTTTATAAGAGCTATT
>JAENWY010000250.1 GCA_016649775.1 Spirochaetaceae bacterium | reverse complement strand
TGAAATCAATTGGACTAAATTTTCACCTAAATCAACACCTTTATTGTCAACAGTTGGATCAGTAATAGATTTAAAATAAATATTGTAATTCATTTTTGAAAGATATCTACCATTAAGTCCAACTCTCCAACCAATAGATTTTTTATCTTCAAAGTTGCTAGTATCAACGGTGTTAATTTCACTTATTAAATCATAATAAAATGAAATACTATTATTATCATTTTTATATAACAATTGGTTTACATCTAATGCTAAAGATTGGTATTGGACATCTACACTAGGACTGTTTACTGAGTTATAGTTTATTACTGTTAGTCCTAATTGAGTTTCACTAAGCATAGAAGAAGATTTGTAAAAAGGCCTTACAAATACTCGACCACCATAGAAATCTGAATTAAATAAATCATTTGAAATACCTTCAATTCCTACATATCCTAAGTTTATTAAATTACCATCTAATTTGAATTTTAAGCCAGATTTTCTTTCATAGGCTACAAAATCACTATCTCTGTAATGATAAATGATAGCACCATCTCCAATTGTTGCATTTCGAATAGTTCCAAATGTAAAATTAAAATCATTCCAGTCATAACCATATTTTATGTAATTAATAAAAGATAAGTAATAAGTTAAATTTTTTGTTATAAAAGAGAATTCACTTTCTCCTGTTTCCTTTTCAGGTATTAAATAATAGGAATTATCAAAAGAAATAGAATTATTATTTATTCCAAAAGAAAAGGGTGCTCTTAGTTCTAGAAAAAAGCTGCCTTTACTAAAAGAGGGTAAAAAGACTACAGAGAATGGGTATTCGTTAGCTGTAACCTTTCCCTTTTCATCTTCACTTGTTGATTGATAATTCATAGCCATATCTACATTAACTTTTGCAACCATTGTATTAGTTACAAATAAAGTCATTGCAATTATTAAAATAATTTTCTTTAATTTATTCATTTAAATATTCCTATTTATGAGTTCTTCATAATAATTTTATTATTAGATTTTAATTGTTAATCATTAAATGATAACAATTAAAATATAAATTTGTTACACTCTAGCTTAATTGAGCAAAGTTTTTAACTAATTATTGAAATTTTTAATAATATATTAACAATGTTCACAACTTAAGCTCATTACGCGTGTTTCTGAGGATAGATATCCTAAATTAAAGCAATGAATAATTGGTTATTACATAAAAGACTTACCAGTTATTCCTTAAGTTGTGAGCATTAATATATTAAGCTAAAATTTATCAATTACTTAATCTTCTTGTGTTTGCTCTAAAATAATATCATTTTTTATTATAACCATGTCATTTTCATCACGTGGAATTACGTAGTCAAAATTGTGTGATTTAAAAATGTGTTCTCTTGTAAGATTATCTATATGAGATAATTCACTTACAATTGGTTTTAGTCTTGCTCTAATATTTGTTTGATCAAAAGGACAAACAGGTTTCACAACTGGTAGTGCATAGGTATTAGCAATTCTTTTAACTACCGATTCTCTAACTTCAATCATTGGTCTAATAATATGAATAGCTCCTTTGAAAAATTCCTGAATCGGTTGCATTGTTGAGAATTTACCTCTAAAACAAGTATTAATTAAAGTCGTTTCAACTAAATCATCTAAATGGTGGCCTAGTGCTATTAAAGCAATATGGTTATCTCTAGCATAATTAAATATTATACGTCTTCTATTTCTAGAACATAGATAACAGTTAAATTCACCTTTAAATGAAACAGAATATTGTGGTTCATCTACAATTAATAATTCGATGTCTAATTTATCAAAGAAAAGATGTAATTCTTTTTTGTCTTCCTCGCTAATAGGATGTTCTACCCAGTTAATCATAATACCTTTTAAATTATAATTAATAGGTAACCATTTCCTTCTTAGTGAAAGTGCAAGAGCAAGTGCAAGAGAGTCTTTACCTCCACTTATACCAAGTATTACTGTTTCGTTATTTCGAATCATCCCAAATTTATTTATTGTTTTTCCCGTTTTTTTAATAAATCTTCTTATCCATGGTGGAATTGTTCCATCAATTAGTTCTTGGTATGGTATTTTAGTATCTGACATTTTGTATAGCCTCTTTAATTTCCTCACAACTGATTTCATCTATTGTGAATATTCTTGTTTTTCTAAGAGTTTTAATAAAATTTGCTCTTACTTCTTTAGTAAATAGTTCATTGTAGTCTTTAAAAGGAATTGCACTATCATCATTGAAAACTAATAATATATCTGATTCAAATGATATTGGTTCTGGTATATCAATAATTACTTCATCTTCTCTTAGTGTTGGATGTTTTTGTAATAGTAAATTATATAGTTGTTTCTCAATTTTTGTTCTTAAAACAAGTGGCTTACAATAACTATCAAATTGATCTGCATCATCAAAAGATTTTTGATATTTTGTTACAAGTAAATCATTATTTCTAACTCTAATTATATTGTTCAATTCCATTGGATATTTATCAGCTATAGCCTCAAAGGAATAATCATCATTGTTATATAATTGTTCTGGGTAAATTATGGATTTATCTAGAGCATTTATAAGAGCTTTTTTAATCATAGCAGTAGCACATCTTGTTATCTCATGCCAATAAACTGTTTTATACATTTGATATTTTGCAAATAATAAATGTTCTACGGATAATTCTGCTTTAGCTAAAAGTGCTGATTTCCCATTTTTTACTGTAAGGTGAGAGATTATATAAGAACTATCCTGAATTCCATAGGTAACGCCTGAAAATAATGCATCTCTATTTAAATAATCCAATTTATCAGGATCTAAAGCTCCTGATAATAAAGATCTAAAGAAAAGTGCTTGTTTATCATTGGTTTCTCTTTTTGAATCAAGTATTTCTGAAATTCTATTTGGATTGTAATTCTCATTTATTAATATTTTATTTAAATCGCTCTCGCCTAATATTGTCATAGTAGCTAATTTCTCATGATCTATCAAATCTAACTCTTTTAAAGAGTGTGCATAGGGAAAATGTCCAATATCATGAAGAAGAGAGGCACATAAAAAATCATCAATTCCTTCTACATCTAAAGATAGATTAGCACCTCTGGTTAAAAGTGAAATAATAATTTTACGTGATAGGTGGTATACTCCAAGACTATGTATTAATCTTGTGTGAAAAGCTCCAGGATAAATTAACCAAGTTGGTCCAAGTTGCTTT
>JAENWY010000376.1 GCA_016649775.1 Spirochaetaceae bacterium | reverse complement strand
GTCTTCTTCTTAATAAAACAATAATACAATATCTCTACTAGTCTTCTAAAAGTCCATATTGATTAACAAATAACTCAGCGTTCTGTACTGAACCGCCAGCTGCACCTTTAACGATGTTGTTAACCATAAGAACAAAACCAAGTTTATTATTTTTTTTCTTAAGTCGACCAGTGAATACAACCATTCCTCTAGGAGTGCCCCAGAAAGCTGATTTTGGTTGTGGAAAACTTTTCTCTTCACTATAAACAACAGGTAGTTCAGGAGTAGAAGGCAAGTCTGAAGCTACTTTAAAATTTGCCCAAGCTTCAACAATATCTTCTGTTTCAACGTTTTCTTCGAAATCTATCCAAACTGTTTCTAAGTGTCCAAACATAACTGGAACACGAACTGTAAATACATAAACATCAGGATCAATTGATAAAATCTTTTTAATCTCTTTTTCAATCTTTTCTTCTTCACCATTAATAAATGGAATACAATTGTCTTGAATATCCAATGAAGAAAGGCCCGGATATCCAGCACCACTTATACTCTGGTAACTATTGATTTGGATAGTTTTAATTCCAAATTTTCGTAATGGAGCAAGAGCCACTGCTAAGCCTGTTGTTACACAGTTTGCATTAGTTACTACAAAACCTGTCTGGGGATATCCTTGATCTCTGATTAAATCTAGTTTTTCATAGTTAGCTTCAGGAATAAGGATAGGTACATTACTATCATATCTCATAGCTGCAGCGTTCGAGAATACATAAAAACCATTAGCTCTAAGCTGTGGTTCTGCTTCTCTTGCAACTCCTGCTGGTAGAGCGGAGAATACAATCTGAACACCTGCATCTTTCATTGATTGAATGTTAAATTCTTTCATTTCTATATTGTGAATTGCCATTGGCATTTCAATTGGTAAAATCCAGTGAGTAGTTTCGCCATATGCAAGTCCAGCTCTGGAAGCTGAAGCTGTAGCATAAGCTATGTCAAACCAAGGATGCTCAGCAAGCTTCCACATAAATACTTGTCCAACAGCGCCTGTAGCACCTATAACAGCAACTTTAATTTTTTTATTTGCCTTCATGATTATTTCCTCCGAATTGACCATCTAATTCTTGTGTATGAAGATTACAATAGTAGTATTTAGTTAAAAAATCAATACTTTTTATAAAATAATGTTAAAAAATATACAAATTGTTATTTTGATAACATGAATGTTTATTATAATGAACAAAACAAGTGTTAAAAATTCTTATATTGAATAAATGTTTACTATAGTAGATAGACTAAATAATATAAATTAATCAATTATTGACATAATTTTATACTTTATAAGGATTTAAATTTTTTTAATTAAATAATTACTATATTCATCGGTTTTTCTAGAAAATTATTTTGTTCAAGATAGTGAACAAAATATTTTTTTATAATTGTTGATTGGATGTGATATTGTCTAATCATTATGAAAGGGATAATGGCAATAAGCTTATTATAAGCTTAAAACAAAGAAATATTAACAAGTTATACGCGAAATTAGAAAGAAGCGATTATTCGCTCAGTTCAGCACTGCC
>JAENWY010000301.1 GCA_016649775.1 Spirochaetaceae bacterium | reverse complement strand
GGTAACCTGTTTCCTTAAGACTATAGAGAGACGTTGGGATGGGATAGTTTCTAGAGCTGAATATGATGTAAGCTCTGGAGTAATTGAAGGTACTAATGGCTTTGTAAAAGCAGCACGACGTGCAAGCTATGGATTCAATGACTTTGATTATTTTGGATTGCTTATATGGTATCAAACACATGAGAATCCAAGGAAAAGGAATAACTATTGTAGTAGAAAAACTACAAGAAGTTATAAAAGAACAAAGGCTCATAATAGGAGATTTTATGAACATATTATGGTTAATTAATATCCCGCTTCCTGAGGCTAGCATATTAATGAATGAGCAGGTTACTCCTTTTGGAGGATGGCTAGTAAATACATCTATTATTTTGTCGCAACAGAATAATGTGAATCTTTCAATAGCCTTTCCAAAAAGAAAAATTAAGAAGATTACAAAATTACAAGGAGAACGAATAACGTTTTATGCATTTAACTCAATTGTTAAAAAAAATGAAATTAGAAATAAACTAGATGTTAATTTTGAAAAAATAATTAAAGAAACGTCTCCTAATTTAGTTCATATTTTTGGTACAGAATATCTTCATACATTAGCAATGGTAAATATCTGTAATTTAATGAATATTAAAACAGTAATTTCAATACAAGGCTTAGTATCAATATGTTCGAAACATTATATGGCTTGTTTGCCAAATAGAATTCAAAAAAGATTTACTTTTAGAGACTTTATAAAGCATGATAATTTAATACAGCAACAGAAAAAATTTGTTATTAGAGGTAAAAATGAAATTGAAGCTATTCAGAAAGTTAATGATGTTATTGGTCGTACTACTTGGGATAAAGCTTGTACATTGCAAATTAATTATCATTTAAATTATCATTTTTGCAATGAAAATTTAAGAGGAGAGTTTTATAAACATGAATGGTTATTGGATAATTGTGAGAAAAACTCTATTTTTGTTAGCCAAGGGGCTTATCCCTTGAAAGGACTACATTTAATGCTAGAAGCTATGCCTCTAATTTTGCAAAGATTTCATGGTACTAAACTTTATGTCTCTGGCGCTGATATTACTAAGTCAAATACATTAAAAGATAAAATTAAGATGACTTCATATGCAAAATATATTAGAAGTCTTATACAAAAACTAAATTTGAAAGATAAAGTTATTTTTACTGGATTGTTAAATGAAAAACAAATGTGTGAACAATATTTAAAATCTAATGTATTTGTGTGTCCGTCATCTATTGAAAATAGTCCTAATTCACTAGGAGAAGCTATGATATTAGGTGTGCCTTGTGTTGCTTCTGATGTTGGAGGAGTATCTGATATGTTAATACATAAAGAGGAAGGTTTTGTCTATCAATCAGATGCTACTTATATGTTGGCGTATTATGTGTGTGAAATTTTTAATAAAGATGAGCTGGCTATAAAATTTTCTAAAAATGGAAAAAGCCACGCGTTGATAACGCATGATAAAGAAAAAAATTACAAAAAACTTTTAAGTATTTATGAAGAATGTACGTAATTATCAAACACTTTATGCAATATAAGTAATTCATATTCTTCTATTCTAAGGATGGCTAAAAATATATGAATGAACAACAAAATCTTATCTCTAGTTTTTTTAAAGCATTGATTAGAGCATCTAACTGGCAGCTTAAATAAAAAAACTAAGGATAATATTCTTAACAAATTAAATAAAAATAGGCTTACTCATCTTTAATTTTGTCATTTTTCTTTTACATCTTTCTTTTTTGGTCCAATTGCGTTTATTTTTTTTGGAGAAAGTGTGCCTAGAACTTTGCAAAAACTTGCCTTTGTCAGAAATATGACGATAAAAAGTAGATAATAAAATTAGGTCTATTCAAACTGAAAAATCCCCTGAGTAGGAAGCCTTTTGGGATAGTTAAAAATAGAGAAACAGAAAAAATTGTGGAATTAGATAAACTGTTATCCTCATCTTTTTTATAAAACTCTTAGAGTCAAGACACTACTTGATGTTTATATTAAAAGTCGAGGATAACATAAAGCTTTGGATAAAAAATCAAGACAATTAGGAGTTGTGGTTATGACTATCCTGACTATTACTATTTCTTAAACTCTTTTGTTCAATGTGTTTAAACAATAGAAATTATGTTGATATTATAGACTTGTTATTATTAGACTTCTAAAAATGAAGAAAATTTAAAATTTTTCATATTGCTAAGTATATGATATATATTTATAATGTAAGGAATAGGTAAAAGTTCTAAATAAAACAGTTTCTTTTATAACGCAATAAATAAATATATTGAAAAATAAACAAATATCTAAATGTTTTATATAATACAATATGAAGTGCCCCCACCTAAATTTGCATTGTCGCGGATTTAGCATTACTATAGTTAAATAAACAAATTAACACATGTATGCATTACCGCATGCAAATAGGAGAACACTTCATGGAGAATATTTTAGTTTTT
>JAENWY010000083.1 GCA_016649775.1 Spirochaetaceae bacterium | reverse complement strand
AGGACTGAAAATCCTCTATTTGCATTCTCAATGTATCAAACTCCATTATATCCACCTCCTAATTCAAGTGATATTGCATGTTTTTCAGCAAGTTCCTTCAGTCGCCCTGACAGTTTAGAAAGATGCCATCCACCGTTAACATGCACCGCATATAGCTTTGAAGAAAGTGAGAGTATCTCTTCTTTTTCAGAACCGAGACTATCCTTCAACTTCGACTCGATCTGCCGTCTAAGAGTTGGAAGGAATCGCTCTTCTTCTTCCTCTCTCAGACTTTCCTCTAAGTTCAGTCCAGGAAACAGTATGGATAGCCAGATACCTTCATATCCTACATTATTCGTGACAATTGTTGATGATAAATCAACACAACTTTTCCGCATCAATTGGGAATGCGATATTTCTTACCTCTTCCAAAGCACAAATATTTAAGATTAACTTGATATTTGTTATTAATGTGCATATTAGACTTGCAATGAGGGCAAGTATAATGTTCTTCACTTTTTGTAAGTTCTCTATGAAGAAGATACATCTCTCTATCTGTAACAGTTTTTTCAATCTTACAAATAAATAATTTTATAGTATGCTAATTATAAATCCCACAAGAAAAGTGATTGAGCCCTTAAAATCAGTAAATGAAAAAGAAATATAGCAAACACCTATATTCCCTTAATTTTTATATCCTCTAATAAAGCTCAGTGATTAACTTTTTTATATTTTACGGTTAATAACTGTTGCAATAGTTTTACAAGAGGACTTATTAAAACAAATCAATTATTTAGCTTGTTCTAATGCGAGTGTTCTTGTTGTGATATCACATACTTCAGCAGGACCGTAGTATTGGATTGCACCAGGGAATATAAAGCAAGTCTCTAAAGCCCATAGCTCTCTATGTTTTTCATAATATTTGAAAGGAGCTCCGTCAAGTTCAACTAAAGCTTTTTTAATTACAGGTTTTAATTCACCATTACGTTGTTCCATATTCATCATCATAGTAATTGGAATACCACCAGCAACCCATTCAGCAGCAGGTGAGGATAAGTTTTTAACACTTGAAAGATAACCAGATAGACCACTAGCGATTAGCATAAATGCATTAAAACCTAAGCTATAACAATAATCTGCATCAAAGTTAGATGGGAACGCACAACGTCCTTCATATCCGAAGAAGTGGTTTAAAGCACTGAATTTGCCATTATATTTGCCTTCTGATTTCATTTCTTCAAGTTTCTTATCAACCATTTCAATAAGCATCTTATCTGTTTCTATTCTTGAAACTTGTACATTTCCGTGTGGATCTCTATCCATTAGAAGTTGCATTTTGATACTAGCAGGTAAAATTGAAAATACTCTTGCACTTTTTTCTGTTACTTTAGAAAGAATAAATTCAATTGTAGCTTGGGTTGTTTTTAGTGAAGCATAAGATTTAGCTTCTTTTGCTAGGAGATCATTCAGTTCATTAATTAAAGCTTTAACTTCAGGAATAAATTCAACTAAACCTTCAGGAATAATAATAACACCAAAGTTGTTACCATTATCAGCTCTTTTTGCTACTACTTTTGCAATACCTTCCACAACTCCAGATAAAGATGTCTCATTCTTTTCAATTTCTTCTGAAATAAGACAAATATTAGGTTGTGTTTCTAGCGCACACTCAAGAGCGATGTGAGAAGCAGATCTACCCATAACTTTAATGAAATGCCAATATTTTTTAGCAGAGTTAGCATCTCTTTCAATGTTACCGATTAATTCGCTATAAGTTTTAGTAGCAGTATCAAAACCAAATGAGATTTCAATGCTATCATTCTTTAAATCACCATCAATAGTCTTAGGACAACCAATAACTTGAATACCGGCTTTTTTAGATAAGAAATATTCAGCTAGAACAGCTGCATTAGTGTTTGAATCATCACCACCTATAATTACAACAGCACTGATACCATATTTTTCACATGTCTTTTTAGCTAATTGGAACTGTGCTTCTGTTTCAAGTTTAGTTCTTCCTGAACCAATAATATCAAAACCACCTGTGTTACGATATTTAGCTAAATAATCTTCAGTTATTTCCATTGTATCATCTTCTATGATACCACTGGGGCCACCTTTAAAACCATATAATTTGCTTTCTGGATTTGCTTTTTTAATAGCATCAAATAAGCCACTTATTACGTTGTGACCACCAGGAGCTTGTCCACCTGAAAGAATAACACCAACGTTGCGTAATATATTAATTTCTTTGTTTTTGCCTTTAGCAAATGAAATTTTTTCAATTCCGCATGTGTTGGGAAATAATGCTTTAATTTGGTCTGCATTACCCTCTGGTGTAGTTGATTCACCTTTAACAGGAACAATTGTATCAATTGATTCTGTTAAGATTGAAGGTAATTTAGGCGCATAGTCATAACGTGCTTTCTGTAATGGTGAAAGTTTCATAATTTTAGACTCCATGTATAATAGTAATATTTTGAGAAACACCCATAGTTTCTACTGTTTAAATGTACCTTTTTTACAGGTAAAATTTCAAGTGAAATAACTAAAGACTTCTAACGGTACTTACTTTTTTTCTATATATTGTTGTACAATAGTTAAATAATAATATTTTTTATTAAAATTAATAGATATGAATATTATATACAGTAAAGAGGTAAATAAATAAATGAAGGTATTAGTAGATGCAGATTCTCTACCAAAACAAATTAGAGCGATAGTCATAAAAGCAGCAATTAAAAGAAATTTAAATATAACCTTTGTAAGCGATAGATATTTAAAGGATATAGAATCTGCATACAACAAACATACTGCTTTACTCAGAAACATAGCTAAAGAAATAGGCATAAGTGAAAAAGAAGAGTTAAATAAAATTAAATCTCCTATTGAACAGATAGTGGTAGAAACAGGTGAAAATAGTGCTGATGATAAATTAGTAGAATTAGCGGAAGAAGGGGATTTGTCAATAACTCATGATATTCCCCTTTCTGATCGTCTTGTAGAAAAAGGTGTAATTGTTCTAGATGACCGAGGCTCAATATTTACAGAAAATAATATTAAAACAAGATTATCTTTAAGAAATTCAATGACCGAATTAAGAAGTTATGGAGTTAATTTGGAAAAAAATAGTAGTATGAAAGATAAAGATATAAAAGCATTTGCAGATGCATTTTCTAGTACTTTAGATAAGAAAATGAGAGAAAATTAGACTTATAAAAATAATGTTTAATGCAAAAAATGAATCTGTTCATCTATTATTAGTATGAATGAAAATATTTTTATATATTATAGTGAAAAAGATAAGTTACAAATCCTTAGACGAATAATGAGCAGAGCTAAAATTTATAATAGATGTAGTTTTAGTTCTACTTTAAGTCTTCCTTTATCAAGTTATTCAATAATTATTATTTCAACAAATAAATTTACTTATCTTGGAGAATTAAAACTATTTATCAGAGAAAATTGTAATCTTCCTGTTCTTAATATTATTGAGGATGGAAATCTAAAATTATTGAATTTACTTGAAGATGAAAAATTTAAAACAATTAAAATTAGTGATTTTCGAGAACTACGTTATAGTATAAATGAATTTAAAGAATCTTTTGGGAAAAAGATTTGCCTAACTAAGCGGGAGCAACAAGTCCTTTCATTAATAGTTGAAGGCTATAGTATTGATAATATTTCTTATAAATTAGGTATTTCTTCTAAAACTGTTGTAACGCATAAAAGAAATATTTTCTTAAAAGTAAACGTTCATTCAAATGTACAATTAATGCTTTGGTCTTTTGATCAAAAGTAACAGAATTGATTTCCAGAAAAAACAATATGAAAGATTCAATACTTTTAGTAAAATCAAAAGCTCTTTAATGAATAGACAAAATAGTTACTAAAGTAATTTATTAATAATATATGGAAAGATAGCCTTAATATAGGTTAGAGGTAACCTGTTGAAAAATTATTTTATTAAATAAAAGTAGGGAAGATAAAATCTTCCCTACAAAACAATATTTAAATTAATACTTTTAAAATATAGTGGATATATTGCAAAAGTTTATTTTAGAATTCAGCATTTCCTACAGTTCTAGGATATGGTATAACGTCACGTATGTTGGCTGTACCTGTAACATATTGTACTATTCTTTCAAAACCAAGTCCAAAACCCGAGTGAGGAACAGAACCAAATCTTCTTAGATCTAAATACCACCAGTAATCTTGAGGATCTAAATCTAATTCAACCATTCTTTTTGTTAATAAGTCTAAATCTGATTCTCTTTCACTACCACCGATAATTTCACCAAGGCGAGGAACTAATACATCCATTCCTCTAACAGTTTTATTATCATCATTCAATTTCATATAGAATGCTTTAATTTCTTTAGGGTAGTTAGTTACGATAACAGGACTCTTGCAATAAACTTCAGTTAAATACCTTTCATGCTCAGTTTGAATATCGGTGCCCCAATGAACAGGATAATCAAAACTATCATTATTCTTTTCTAAAACTTCAATAGCTTCAGTGTAAGTCATATGAGCAAAAGGAGTATTAACTACATGTTCTAGATTTTCTTTTAAGCCTTTTTCAACAAATTTTGAGAAGAAAGCAATATCTTCTTCACATTCAATTAAAGCTTTTTTAATTATAAACTTTAAAAAGTCTTCAGCAACTTCCATGTTAAGATTTATATCGCAAAAAGCCATTTCAGGTTCAATCATCCAGAACTCTGCTAGGTGCCTTTTTGTATTTGAATTTTCTGCTCTAAATGTAGGACCAAAAGTATAGATGTTTTTTAATGCCATAGCATAAGTTTCACCTTCTAATTGACCACTAACTGTCAAATTAGCAATTTTCCCAAAGAAGTCTTTTGAATAATCAACAGAACCTTCTTCTGTTTTTGGTACATTATTTAAATCAAGAGTTGTTACCTGGAACATTTCACCAGCACCCTCCGCATCACTAGTACTAATTAAAGGAGTGTTTACATAAACAAAACCATTTTTGTTGAAATATTCATGAACTCCAAAAGCTAGAGTATTTCTAACTCGCATAATTGCACCAATCAAATTTGTCCTAGGTCTTAGATGAGCTATTTCTCTTAAGTATTCAATAGAATGTCTCTTTTTTTGTAATGGATAATTAGCTCCAGCTATTCCAACAAGATTAACATCTGTTGTTGCCATTTCTACAGTTTGGTCACCACCGCCACTAACAATAATTGGTCCATTACAAACTACTGAAGCACCTGTGTTTATTAGAGTAAGTACACTAAGTTGATTTTCATCAAGTTGTGATTTGTCAATAACAATTTGTAATCCCTTGAGACAAGAACCATCGTTCAACTCAAGGAAGCAAACGGTTTTGCTGTCACGTTTTGTACGCACCCAGCCTTCTGCCGCGACCACTTCCGGTCCCGGAGCTCTTTTAAGTAAATCTGAAATTCTTTCTTTCATATTACGCTCCTTGAAATTGCGTTTATTATCCATTTTTTTAATATAAATGGTCAAGTTCTTTAAAGAATAAAGAACTCTAAATAAGTTTTTTTATAATTTATATCAAATCTAGTTATATTTTTATATATTTTTACTAAAATTAATCAATAAAATTAAATCCTGCTAGAATAAGAGAGTCTCTTATTAATTGAATATGTGTTTTATCTTTAGTCTCAACTTCTAGTGCAAGGGTACAACTATTTAAATCTTTACCTTCACCAGAGCGATCGTGGTATACAGAAACAACATTTCCGCCTGTTGCTGCAATAACTCTAGAAACTTCTTCTAGCTGTCCTGGTTTGTCCATTAAGTCTAATTTAAATCTTGCAGATCTTCCTGAATTTAATAATCCTCTGCTAATGACTCGTGATAAAATTGTAACATCAATATTCCCACCACTTATTAAGCATACAGTTTTTTTGCCTTTTAGTGGAACTTTATTAAACATGGCTGCTGCAACTGCTACCGCTCCAGCACCTTCTGCGACTAATTTTTGTTTTTCCATCATTGCTAGAATTGCAGTTGCTACTTCATCATCACTAACTGTTACTATATCATCAACATACTTCATAACAAGATCAAATGTTAAATCTCCCGGAGTTTTTACGGCAATACCATCGGCAATAGTTGAAACATTATTTAAAGTTTTAATCTTACCTGCTTTAAAAGAATTATACATGCTAGGTGCGCCGCTAGATTGAACACCATAGATTTTGCAATCTGGTTTTAATGACTTTATTGCAAATGCAATACCACTAATTAATCCACCACCACCTATTGGTATAATTACTGAGTCAACATCACTTAGTTGCTCTAATATTTCTAAGCCAATTGTTCCTTGACCTGCAATTACCATTTCATCATTAAAAGGATGGATAAATTCCATACCTGTTTCATCTCTAAGTTCAATTGCTCTGTTATATGCATCATCATAAACGCCTTTGACAAGTTCAACTGTAGCGCCATATTTTCTAGTTGCTTCAACTTTGGAAATAGGAGCACCTTCTGGTATACAAATTACAGATTTAATATTATTTTTAGTTGCTGCTAGAGCCACGCCTTGAGCATGGTTGCCTGCACTGCAAGCTATAACACCCTTTAGTTTTTGCTCATCTGATAATTGAGAAATCTTATAGTAAGCTCCTCTTAATTTAAAAGAGCCAGTAACTTGTAAGTTTTCTGTTTTTAAGAAGACCTCATTATCTGGGAATATTACAGGAGCTCTAAAGAGATCTGTTTTTCTTGCTATGTTTTTAAGTGTATAAGCTGCATGGTATATTTTATCTAAAGTCATGAGCATCATAGTATATTAAATGTTAAAAACAAAAAAGAATTAATAATGAAAAAATGATTAAAATATGAAAATAGTTTATCATTTTGAGATATAAATTGAAATAATAATATTTAGCATGAGTTTTGTGTGCTTTTGATTAATTCCCTTTTTTGTCACTATTAATGTATATAACTTATTTGTTATAAATAATTATAAGTGTAGTTTTGTTTTCTTTTATATTAGGTATTTATTATTTTTATTGACAAATTACATTAATCTGTTATTATTGACATATTGACAGTAAGTGTAAAGAAATATATATTTTATGTCAGAGTATGGAGGCCCATGATGGTACACACAATTGCACAAATGTATAGAGAGAGAACTTCTCAGTATCCTGAATTAGATGTTCAAATGGAAAAAGACAAAAAAGGAATATTTATTTCAAAAACATATAGAACACTTGAATCTGAGGTATTTGCTTTAGCAGTAGCTCTAAAAACATTAAATATTAAAAGACAACAATTAATTGGAATTATATCTGATAACTGTGGAAAATGGTTATTAACAGATTTAGCTCTTCAATTTTTAGGGGCAGTTGATGTTCCTAGAGGTTCTGAGGCAACAGATAATGAATTAGTTCAAATTTTAAAGGATGTAAAAACTGAAATATGTTTTGTTCAAAATGAAAAATTCTTAAAAAAAATATTATCTTTAAAATCACAAATTAAATCTTTAAAAATTATTATTGTAATGGAAAATTGTCAATTTGATAATTCTGATGGAACTATTAATATATATAGTTTTGATTCTTTGCTTGAGATGGGTAAAGAAATGATAAAAACAGATTCATCTGCAAAAGACAGTATTATAGCTGAAGTTGAGAAGGGTACTAGTGACGAATTGTGTACTATCATTTTTACAAGTGGTACAACTGGTGATTGTAAGGGTGTTATGTTAACTCAAGATAATATGATCTTTGAAGTCGAAAGAGTTGGTCTGTTCATTAAAAAGGATTTGAAGCCAGGACAAAGATGGTTATCCGTATTGCCTATATGGCATTCCTTTGAAAGAGCTGTAAATTATACAGCCCTCTATAATGCTAACTCTATTTGTTATAGTAAACCGATAGGAAGAATAATGTTTGATGATTTACAAAAAGTTAATCCGCATTGGTTCCCTTCAGTTCCCAGAATTTGGCAGGTTATTTACCAGGGTATTGCTAAGAAAATTTCTAATGAAAGTGGCCTAAAAAAAATGATGGGGAATTTCTTTGTTGGAAATGCCAAAAAATATCAAAAAGGTAATAATAAAGTTAAAGGGTTACTTCCTCGTTATAAAAATAGCACACCTAGATTGTTAGAATATTTATCAGGAATACCTTCTGTTTTATTAAGATATCCTATGTATAGATTAGGCCAAAAGCTTGTATTTAAAAATGTAAAAAAAACTTTAGGACCAAACTTTATTAGTGGTATATCTGGTGGTGGTTCAATGCCTAAAGGCGTAGATGTTTTCTTTAATGCTATAGGAATTCAACTTTTGGATGGTTATGGAATGACTGAAACTTCTCCAATTATTGGTGTAAGAGATTCAACAAAGCCTGTTTTAGGGGTAGTTAATATCTGTCAAGATACTGAAATTAAAATAGTAGATGAGTTTGATAATGTTGTTGAAAAGGGAGCTAAAGGTATTCTTAAGGTTCGTGGTAGACAGGTTATGAGAGGCTATTACAATAATGAAGAGGCTACTAGAAAAGTATTATCAGCTGATGGTTGGATGAATACAGGTGATCTTGTAATTGAATCAAACCGTGGATATCTTTCAATTGTTGGTAGAGCTAAAGATACAATTGTCTTAGCTGGAGGTGAGAACCTTGAACCTTTACCAATAGAAGAAAAATTAAGTGAAGTTGAATTAATTGCTAGTGCTATAGTAATTGGTCAGGATAGAAAATACATTTCTGCTTTGATTGTTCCAAATATGGCAGCTATAAAAGAATATATTTTAACTTTACATGATAACATTCAATTAGACCTTGATAAAGAAGCTATTTATAAACTAATTCAAGATAAAATAAATGAAAAGATAAATATTAAATTTGGTTTTAAACCACATGAACTAATAAATAAGTTTATACTTTTGGACAAGCCTTTTGAAATGGGCTTAGAATTAAGTGCTAAACAAGAATTAAAAAGATTTGAAATTGAAAAAATATATAATAAGGAAATTAATTCTTTTTATGCACTATAGATCGTAATTATAAAATTATTTTAGAAAGCTTAGATGGAATATTCTAGGCTCTTTTTTTTTATT
>JAENWY010000025.1 GCA_016649775.1 Spirochaetaceae bacterium | reverse complement strand
TCTTTATCAAGCAAAACGTTATAGAGAATCTATGTATGCAGAAGACATGAAAAATGCTTTAGCACATAAAGAAGATATTAAAGCTATATTAAATCAATTTAGAACCGCACCATTAGCTGAAGATTGGTGGCCAATTTCTGTATTTTCTTCATTCACAGATAAAGATAATACAACAATCCTTGGATGGGATGGCGAATATGGTGTTACCTATCGTGATGATGATACAAAACAAGAAGAAACAATTGATTTAAGAACAACTCCTTATGCAAAACTCCCTTGGAGAATTGACTGGCCAATGAGATGGGCTAAAGAAGGCGTTGACTTCGAACCAGCTGGTAAAGATCACCATAGTGAAGGTGGTTCCTTTGATACTAGTAAGAGTATTGTTAAATTATTTGGTGGAGAGGCTCCTGTATCTTTCCAATATGACTTTATTTCAATTAAAGGTCGTGGTGGTAAAATCTCTAGTTCTTCAGGTGAAGTTGTTAGCTTATATGATGTTCTTGAAGTTTTTACTCCTGAAATTTGTCGTTACATGTTTGTAGGAACAAGACCTAATACAGAATTCGCGATTTCATTTGATCTTGATGTATTAAAGATTTATGAAGACTATGATAAATGTGAAAGAGTTTATTTTGGATTACAATCTGTAAATGATAAGAAAAAAGCTAAAGAAGACCGTATCTATGAGTTATCTCAAGTTACTGAAATTCCTACAAGTCCAAGTTATCAGATTCCTTTCCGTCATCTTTGTAATTTATTACAAATTTATGGTGGTGATATAGATTCAGTTATTGCAATTTTATCAGATATTACTAAAGATCAAGAAGAAAGACTTAGAACAAGATGTACTTGTGCTTGGAACTGGATTACTACTTTTGCACCAGAAGATTTCAGATTTGCACTAGCAACTGATGAAACTCCTGTATTAGAAGTATCTGATTCTGAAAGAGCTGCTATTAAAGCTTTAACTAAAAATGTTGAAAAGATTGAGTCATATGAAAACGATAAAGCGTTTGTTAATGATATGTATCCTTGTGCAACAGATAATGAATTAGAAACAGGTGATTTTTTTCAAATTGTTTATAAAGTACTTATTGGTAAAGAAAAAGGACCAAAATTAGGACAATTTATATTAACTTGTGGAAAAGATAAGATTCTTCCTATCCTAAATAGATACTAAGATTTTTAATAATAAAGAAAGGGCGGTTTTCCGTCCTTTCTTTACGTTAAAAACTAATTCGAATGTTAAAATTTAGTAGTCTGTTATCTTTTATAATATATAAATTTACTAAATATCAATTATTTAGTAGCTAAATCAGATTAAATTTATTAAGTTATAATAAAGAGTTTGATAAGTTTTATTATTATCATAGAATACAATTTTTAAAATATAAGAAATTATATAAATATTTTAGAATACAAAATATTAAAAAGAAGATAAATAAAGATTATGGACGTTATATTAATTAATGGTAGCCCTCGAGAAAAACAATGTACCTATACAGCTTTGATGGAAATAGCAAAGGCACTTAACGAAGATGGTATAAACACACAAATTATTCATCTTGGATCAGCTGAAAAATGTAATGATAATTTATTTGTTAGCAATGTTGCAAGACTTGTTGAAAATTCAGATGGTTTAATTGTTGGAACTCCAGTTTATTATTCAGCAGCTACTGGTATGCTTAGTATGTTTATGACTAATTTGATTAGTCGTTGTGATAAGTTAAAATTAGCATTGAAACCTGCAGCAACTATTGCAAGTGCAAGAAGAGCTGGTAGCATATCCGCAATTGATCAAATAAATAAATTTTTTATGTATGCACAAATGCCAATTGTTTCATCAAATTATTGGCCTATGGTTTATGGCTTAAAAGCATCTGATGTAGAAAAAGATTTAGAGGGTTTGCAAATTATGAGAACTTTAGGACATAATATGGCTTGGATGATTAAATCATTTGCAATTGCAAAAGTAGACAAACCTGTAGTAGAAAAGCTAATTAGAACAAACTTTATAGATTAGGTTTGTTAAATTCTAATAGAAAATAAAAGGAATGCTATATATGGCATTCCTTTTATTTAGAAGATAAATTAAGTTAATAATTTATCAAGTAAAATAGTATTTTTTCTCCATTTTGGTTGAGCTTTAACTCTTAAATCAAGTTGTAACTTCTTACCTGGAAAAATGGGTTTTATAGCTTTAAAAGATGAAACTCTAATTTTTTTAATATTAGCACCACCTTTTCCAACAATAATTCCTTTTTGTGATTCTCGCTCTACAATAATGAAAGCTCTAACCCAAATTTCATTGTTTTCTTCTTTACTTTCAAGATCACTAACTTCAACATAAATTGCATGAGGTAGTTCTTGTGATACTAAAGAGATTGTATTTCCTCTGATTATTTCACTAATTCTGAATTCAACAGGTTGATCAGTATATGAATCTGGTGGATACAACAATTCACCCTCAGGAGCTATAGCAAATAAAGCAATTAATATATCATCAATTCCTTCATCTTTTTTTGCTGATGCTTCTAATACTTTAGAATAAGGTAATTGTTCGTTTATAAAGTCTCTAGCAATTTCAATTTTATCACTTTTAGCTACATCACATTTGTTTAAACAACAAATTATTGGACGTTTTGCTTTTTGTAAAATTTCTACAATTGCTAACTCTTCTTTTCCAGGAACTCTTGTACTATCGACCATATAAAGAATCATATCTGTTTCTTTTAATGCTGCAACAGCAATTTTTTGTAATCTTATATTCAAAGTTTGATCATTTAGATGGTAACCAGGAGTATCGGTAAAAATAAGTTGACCTCTTGGTTCTGTATAAATACCTCTAATAGCATTTCTTGTTGTTTGAGGCGTTTTTGCTGTAATTGATACAGGCATTTCAACAATGGTATTAACCATTGTACTTTTACCACTTGAAGGTCTGCCTATAATGGCAACTGTTCCACATTTCATGTAATTCTCCTAAACTCTGTATACTATATCAGAAAGGAATAGTAAATGAATAGTTAATAGTACAATTATCATATAAAGCTATTAAAATATTTATTAATTTATAAACCAACCTTAAAATACAATTTTTTTACTTTTCATTTAACTAATATTTTATTATACTCAATAATAGTGATTAAATTCATTTCTTAGGAGAATAATATGAGATTAGAAGATAAAGAAAAAAAAGTAGAAGAGAAAAAGGGCCCAGATATGGGTGATAAACTATTAAAAACTCGTAGTGTAATGCTAAGTGGTGAAATAAATAAAGATTTATCAGAAAAAATTATTAATCAGTTATTAGTTCTTGAACAAGATGATAGTGAAAAAGAAATTAAAATTTTTATTAATAGTCCTGGTGGTGATGTAGATGCAGGTTATGCAATCTATGATATGGTTAGATTTATTTCTTGTCCTGTGTTAATGATTGGAACAGGTCTTGTTGCCTCTGCAGCTTCTCTTGTATTACTTGCTGTACCAAAAGAAAAAAGAATTGGTTTACCTAATTCCACATATTTAATTCACCAACCAATGAGTGGTATGAAGGGTGTGGCTTCTGATATTGAAATTTATTCAAAACAAATTGAAAAGTTAAGACTTAAACTTGATAGTGTTATTGCTCATGCAACTGATAAAACTGTTGAAGAAGTTAAAAAAGATACTGAAAGAGATCATTGGTTATTTAGTGAAGAGGCTCTTGAGTATGGTTTAATTAATAGAATTGTAACAAATAGATCTGAATTATAAAATTCAATTTATTATATATAAAAATTGGTGGTCTTAACGGCTGCCTTTTTTTAATGCATTTTCAATTTTTTTATTTCTATATTAATATGGAAGAAAAAATATCAATTATTATATTAGTACTAATATTTAGTCTTTGTAGTTGTAGTGGTCAACTTGATGAGCCTAATAATATGCTTACAATCATGAGTTGGAATGTTGATAATCTAATGGATGATAAATTAGATGGTACAGAATATGAAGAGTATACTCCCTCAAAAGGTTGGGATTCAATAGCTTATAAAAGAAGATTGAAAAATGCTGCAGCAGTTATAAAGAAAGATAATACCGATATTGTTTTGCTTCAAGAAATAGAACATTCTGGAGTTTTAAAAGATTTATTAAATAGCTATTTAAAAAGAGAAGGTTATAAATACTATGGTTCAATTAAGAAGAAAGACAGTGCAATATCAATTGGATTTATATCAAAAATTAAACCAACTAATATAAGCGTTCATTCTGTTATTAATAATCGATCTGTATTGCAGTTAGATTTTAATATTAAAGGAAATCTGTTAACTATTTTTGAAGTTCATGCAAAAAGTAAATATAGTGGTGATATAGCAACAGAAGAGGATAGAATTAATTTATCAAAAATACTAAAATCTGAAATGCTCAAAAATAGTGATCATCTTGTACTTATGTGTGGTGATTTTAATGAAGATCCTTCTCAAGCAACAACTGAAATGAGTGCATTAATATTGGAATCTAATAAAAATTATTTACCATATACAAAAAAAGGTTCTCTTGGACTTACCCCTCATAGAGATAGTGTTTTTAAATCTATGATGTATAGTCCAACTTTTGATGACAGTGTGAAAAAGAGTACCAAAGGTACCTATTTTTACAATGGTACTTGGTCTAATATTGATTTAATATTGGGGTCTTCTTATCTTTTTGATGGTGTAGGTCTTGATTACTATTCTTTTAATATAGATAACAATGATTTTTTATTAACAAGTAGTGGCATTCCAAATAAATGGGAAATCAAGGGACTATGTGGAATTAGTGATCATCTTCCTGTTGTAATGAAATTATTTGATAGAGAATAAAAAATGTGATAATTAAAATATTATCACATTGAATTTAATAAAGGCTCTTCTAGTTAGCTTCAATTAAAGATTCATGAAGAGGAGCAACATTCTTTTTCTTAGGGAATTTTAATTCATAAAATATCTGTTCAAGAGAAAGTCCCACATTTATGTTGTGGACAATAGACATCGTTCCATTCTTCATAAGTGTTGGTTTTAAGGTTACTGGAGAGAAGTTTAATACGCCTGCAACATCTGCATCAAGTATTTTTCGATATGTATCAGCTGCGGAACTCTCAGGAACTGTAATTATAGCAACTTTTACTTTTAAAGCTCTAATTACTTCTTCTAATCTATTTGTTGGATAAATTGGAGTTGGCTGTGATGGATCTGAATAAACATTTGAATCATTGTCGAATCCTGCGACAATATTAATTCCATCAGATTCAAAACCACTATAATGCATTAATGCTAGTCCAATTCTTCCACAGCCTAAAATTATCGCATTTTGTTCATCACCTTTTCCAAGAATTGTCGATAAAGATTCAATTAGTCCAACAATTTGATAACCACCTCTTTTTTGTCCTAAAATTGAAAGTTGAGAAAAATCTTTTCTAACCACTGTTGCTGTGACGCCTGCTGCATCAGCAAGATTATGTGCGAAAACTCTTTCTAATCCGATTGCTCGTAATTTAATCAGTGCTCTATAGTAGTTAGTCACTCTTATTAGCTGTTCTTTATTCATATATTATTCCTGTTAATGTGAAATATAGTATATTAAATGGTTAAACTAGTCAATAAATAGCTAAAAATTTGCACAAAATAATCTAAAAATGGTGTTAATTGGAATAATAATTCTATATACAAAGGTTTTTATGTATGATAAATTTGTAAGAAAGCAATTACTTTAAAAAGTTAAATATTATTAATAAAACTTATTAGGAGGATACATGTCAGAGAAAAAGGAAATATTTTCGTCTAAATTGATTAAATTTATCAATGAATGGCGCGATAAACCAGGTAATCTCATCATGATATTACACCAAGTTCAAAGTGAACTTGGTTATGTTTCAAGAGAGTCAGCTGATAAAGTTGCGGAAATGATTGATGTTCCATTAGCAAAAATTTATGGTGTGTTAACATTTTATCATTTCTTTAAAATGACAAAACCAGGTGATAACAATATTCAAGTTTGTCTTGGTACAGCTTGTTATTTAAAGGGTGGTGAATCCCTCGTTGATGAGATTCTATCTCAACTTGGTATTGGAATTGGAGATATTACAAAAGATGGTAAATTCTCATTGGAAGCAGTTCGTTGTATTGGTTGTTGTGGACTAGCCCCTGTTATGACAATTGGTGGTGAAGTTTTTGGTAAAGTTACTAAAAAACAAATTCCTGGAATTTTAAGTAAGTACTTATAATATTGGATTATGATATATGCATAGATATTTGACTGATTATATATTAGACATCACTCAGAACTCTTTTGAAGCTAGCAGTACAAATGTGGTTTTAAAGATTGATGAAGAAGATAGATATTTTAGCTTTTTTATCAGTGATGATGGATCAGGAATGAGTCAGGAAGTATTAAGCAAAGTATTGGATCCTTATTATACTAATGGTATTAAACACAAGAGTCGAAAAGTTGGATTAGGTTTATCCTTTTTAGTTCAAACTATTAAAGATACAGGTGGCACTTTTGATATTAAATCAAAAATAGGGGAAGGAACTGTTGTAATGAGTTCTTTTGATCTATGTAATATAGACACTCCTCCTATTGGAGATATCCCAACCACTTTATTAGCACTAATTAGTTCTCCTCAAGCCAAGAACTTTTCGATTGAACGGAATATTAAAACAAAATTAGGTAATTCTTCTTACCAATTAGCAAGATCAGAACTAATTGATGTATTAGGTGATCTTAATAATTCTTCTTCTTTATTTATGTTACGTGAATATTTAAGAAGTCAAGAAGATAGTCTTGTAGAATACTATGTAGATAGAAAGCTTATTTATTAAAACTATGATAAATGGAGAAATTAAATGGCAAAGATGACACTCGCAGATCTAAGAGCTCTTAGAGACGCTAAGAAAGTTGATATTAAGAAGAGAGCCACTGAAGGTAAAGAAGGTCGAGTTATAATTGGCATGGGTACCTGTGGAATAGCTTCTGGTGCAAAAGTTGTATTAGATGAATTTCTAACACAATTAGATAAATATGGTATAACAAATATTTCTGTAACTCAAACAGGATGTATGGGACTTTGTTCTGTAGAACCTACTATTGAAGTAATAGTTCCTGATATGCCAGACATTATTTATGGTAATGTAGATAAGGCAACTGTAGAAACTATTGTAAAAGAGCATATTATCGGAAATAAACTTGTTAATGATCACATAATTGATCGACCTGCTTCAGATATTATGTCAGATGATGGAGATAAATAATGGCTATTAGAAACTATATCTTAGTCTGTGGCGGTACTGGTTGTGAATCAAGTCACAGTGATGAAATTTATCAAAACTTATTAGCTGAAGCAGAAGCTCAAGGCGTAGGGGATGAAGTTCAAGTTGTAAAAACTGGTTGTTTTGGTTTTTGTGAACAAGGTCCAATTGTTAAGATTTTACCTGAAGACTCTTTCTATGTACAAGTAAAACCTCAAGATGCTAAAGAATTAATAAGTGAACATATTATAAAAGGTCGTCAAGTTGAGAGACTTTTATATAATATAGATACATTAAAACAAAAAACTGCAAAAGTAGATGATATTGAATTCTATAAAAAGCAGTATAGAATAGTACTTCGTAACTGTGGGTTTATTGATCCTGAAAATATTGATGAATATATTGCAAGATCAGGTTATGAAGCTCTTGAAAAAGTATTATTTGATATGAGTCCTGATGATGTAATTGCTGAACTTAAAATAGCTGGTCTTCGTGGTAGAGGTGGAGCTGGTTTCCCAACTTGGATGAAATGGAATTTCACTAAGATGCAACAAAACGAGATTAAATATGTAGCATGTAATGCCGATGAAGGTGATCCAGGTGCATATATGGATCGTTCAACACTTGAAGGTGATCCTCACACTGTTATTGAAGGTATGACAATTTGTGGTAAAACAATTGGCGCTCATCAAGGTTTTATCTACATAAGAGCTGAATATCCATTAGCTATTCATAGATTAGAAGTTGCAATGGCACAAGCAAGAGAATATGGTTTACTAGGTAAAGATATTCTTGGTAGTGGTTTTGATTTTGATATTGAAATTCGCTTAGGTGCAGGTGCATTTGTTTGTGGTGAAGAAACTGCATTATTACAGTCTATTGAAGGACATAGAGGTACTCCTCAACCACGTCCTCCATTTCCTGCAGTAAAAGGATTATGGCAAAAACCAACTTGTTTAAATAATGTTGAAACTTGGGCTAACGTTCCTGTAATTATTACAAGAGGTGGTGCTTGGTTTAACAAAATTGGTACTAAAGATAGTCCTGGAACAAAAGTTTTCGCTCTTACTGGTAAAGTTAAAAACTCAGGTCTTGTAGAAGTTCCAATGGGAACTACTCTTAGAGAAATTATTTATGATATCGGTGGTGGTATTATTGGTGGAAAGAAATTCAAAGCAGTACAAACAGGTGGTCCATCTGGTGGTATGATTAGTGCTGAAAATCTTGATACTCCAATTGACTTTGGTGGATTATCAGCTATTGGTTCTATGATGGGATCTGGTTCAATGATTGTTATGAATGAAGATGATTGTATTGTTGATGTAGCTAAATTCTATTTAAATTTTTCAGTAGATGAATCTTGTGGTAAATGTGCTCCTTGTCGTATTGGTGGTCGTTCTCTATTAAATATCTTAGAGAAATTTACTAGTGGCAATGGGACTCATGAAGATATAGACAAAATTAAAGCTATATCTCATGCAATGCAAGTTGGATCTTTGTGTGCACTTGGTCAAACTGCTCCTAATCCTCTATTATCATCATTAAAATGGTATGCTGATGAATATGAAGCTCATATTGTGGATAAGAAATGTCCTGCAGGCAAATGTAAGAAATTAATTACATATGTAATTGACCCTGATAAATGTATTGGTTGTACTGCCTGTGCTAGAAAGTGTCCTGTTGGTGCAATTAGTGGTGAAGTTAAGAAGAAACATACTATTGATGCAAGTATATGTATCAAGTGTGGTGCTTGTATGGCTTCATGTAAATTTGATGCAATTTCAGTTCACTAGGAGAAGAGGAATAAATGATTAATTTAAAGATAAACGGTATCCCTGTAGAAGTAGAGGAAGGTACAACAGTACTTAACGCTGCTAGTAAAGTTGGAGTTAAAATTCCAACTTTATGCTACCACCCAGACTTAACACCTTTTGCCTCCTGCGGTATGTGTATCTGTAAGCAAGAAGGTAATAAGAAAATAATTCGTGCGTGTTCAACTCCTGTATCAGAAGGCCTAAGTGTAATTACAAATGATGCAGAATTGTTCCAGGTAAGAAAGACTATACTTGAAATGACATTAAGCACTCACCCCTCATCATGTTTAACATGTGTTAGAAATGGTAAGTGTGAATTACAATCAATAGCAGCTGAATTTGGTATTAGAGAAATTCCTTTTGAACTAAATGTTCCTGTAATTGAAAAAGATATTAGTAGTCCTTCTATCGTATTAGATCCTGAAAAATGTATCAAATGTGGACGTTGTGTTCAGGTTTGCCAAGATTTACAAGGTGTATATGCTCTTGAATTTGCCTCTAGAGGTGATCAAACCACAATGAGTCCTGCATACAGTCTTAAGTTGAATGACACTCCATGTGTAAAATGTGGCCAGTGTATTGTTCATTGCCCAGTTGGTGCTATTTATGAAAAAGATCAAACTGCTGAATTAAGAGCTGCTATATTAGATCCAACTATGCAAGTTGTTGTACAAATGGCTCCTTCTGTTCGTGTTGGTATTAGTGAAGAATTTGATCTACCTGTTGGAACAGTTTCAACTGGTAAATTATATTCAGCCCTTAGAGCTCTTGGTTGTGATAAAGTATTTGATACTAACTTCGGAGCTGACCTTACAATCATGGAAGAAGGTTCTGAACTTGTACATAGATTAACCACAAAAGGTTCTGTATTACCACAGTTCACTTCTTGTTGTCCGGCATGGGTAGATTATACTGAAAAATATTATCCAGAATTAAAAGATAATCTTTCTTCAGCAAAATCTCCTATGATGATGCAAGGTGCTATTACTAAAACTTATTATGCTAATAAGGCAAAGATTGACCCATCATCAATTTATAGTGTTGCTATAATGCCTTGTACTGCAAAAAAATATGAAATCATTAGAAATGATTCTATGAAATCTTCTGGCTATAATGATGTTGATCTTGTATTAACAGTTCGTGAACTTAGTGGTTTATTAAAATCACAAGGAATCAACTTGGTTAGTATGCCTGAAGAAGAAGCTGATTCTCCAATTGGTGAATATACTGGAGCTGGAACAATCTTTGGTAACACTGGTGGTGTTATGGAAGCAGCTGTTCGTACAGCTTATCATTTGGTAACAGGTGAAGAACTTGAAGAAGTTGAAATTACAGCTGTTAGAGGACTTGGAAAAGTTCGTAAGGGTGAAGTTGATTTCAAAGGTACTAAAGTAAGAGTTGCTATTGTACATGGTTTGGCTAATGCTAAAGAAGTTTGTGAAGAGGTTCTTGCTGCTAAAAAAGCAGGTAAGAGTGCTCCTTATGACTTTATTGAAGTAATGGCTTGTCGTGGTGGTTGTATTGCCGGTGGTGGTCAACCTTATGGTACTACAGATGAAACTCGTGCTAAACGTATTGAAGGTTTATATACAGATGATAAAAATAGTAAATGGAGAAAATCTCATGATAACCCATCTATTCAAATGTTATATAGTGAATTTTTAGATGCTCCTTTATCACATAAAGCACATGAATTATTACATACAACTTATGAAACAAAAAAACTTTATACTAAATAAGTAATAAAACATATTAAAAAAAATCCAATCTAATTAAATAGATTGGATTTTTTTGAGGTCAAAATTATTTTTAAAATATATTACTAATTGATTTTTTTGTTTCCTCTTCTTTATGTATAAATGATTAATTAATATATAGTTACTTTACCAATATTTGCTCTCATGGTATTATGCTGGGGATGTTATAAATATTTAAATATTTATTATTTTGCATTATATATTAGTTAGTAAAGGACAAAAAATGAAATTAAAAAATATCCTAAACAAAGATTTAGTTAAGATTGATTTAAAGGGAAATAATAAAAGTGAAATTATCAATGAATTATTAGACCTTTTAGTTGAAAACGGAAAATTAAAAGATAAAGAATTAGCTTTTAAGGATATTATGTATAGAGAACAACAAATGTCGACCGGTATTCAACAAGGAATAGCTATTCCACATTCAAAAACTAAATCAGTTGATAATTTAGTAGCTTGTATTGGTGTAAAGAAAGAAGGTGTAGATTTTAGTTCATTAGATGGTGTACCTAGTAATATTTTTATATTAACTTTATCGCCAAGTGATCATATTGGTCCTCATGTACAGTTTCTTGCAGAAATCAGTAGAATTATTAAAACAGAAGAATCTAGAATAAAAATTTTAAATGCAAGGAGTAAAAATCAAGTATTATCAGTATTCGGTATTTAGTTTAAAAGAAATAAAAGGGGAGCTAGATGGCTGAAGAAATGATGGTTTTGATGTTACAATTAGGTATTATACTAATTGTATCTAAGTTTATTGGTTATATTTTTGCAAAATATTTAAAACAGCCTAAAGTATTAGGTGAATTAGTTGCAGGGATGATAATTGGACCTTATTTATTAGGAGGAATTGCAATTGGCTCTTTAGCTCCATTGTTCCCACTTCCTATGAATTCAACAGTTCCTGTATCACCTGCATTATATGGTATTTCAACATTAGGTTCTATTTTTTTACTATTTGGATCAGGCTTAGAAACAGATCTGCCAACTTTTATTAGATTCAGTGGGAAAGCAACTGTTATTGGTTTAAGTGGTGTTATAATTTCATTCTTTTTAGGTGCTGGTGTTACAGTATTATTTAGGCCTGAAGTAAATTCAATTATGGAGCCTGAAGCTTTGTTTTTAGGTACAGTTTGTACAGCAACATCAATTGGTATTACTGCTAGAATTTTAGGTGAAAATAAGAAAATAGGTACACCTGAGGGTGTAACTATTATGGCTGCTGCCGTATTAGATGATGTTATTTCAATCGTATTATTATCTGTAGTAGTAGGTATTTCATCAGTTCAATTAGAAGGTGGAACAGTTGCTTGGAGTATGATTGGTTTTGTCGCCTTTAAAGCTATAGCCTTTTGGGTGGTATGTATGGTTTTAGGTATTATATTAGCTCCACACTTTACAAAAAATATGAAAAAACTAGGAGAACTTCCATTAATCTCAGAAGTTTCTTTTGGAATTGCCTTATTACTTGCTGGTTTTTCAGAAATGGCAGGCCTTGCTATGATTATTGGTGCATATATTACAGGTCTTTCACTTTCTCAAACTGATGTCGCAAACTCTTTGAGTAAGAGGATTGATTCAGTAAGTGAATTCTTTGTTCCTGTCTTTTTTGCAGTAATGGGTATGATGGTAAACTTTGGTGCTCTTAAAGCAGTATTAGGTTTTGCTCTTATTTTCTCCGCTATAGCTTTTATTGGAAAATTGGTTGGTTGTGGTGCTCCCGCATTACTTGTTGGTTTCAATTTAAGAGGAGCTTTTAGAATTGGGTCTGGTATGTTACCTAGGGGTGAAGTTACCTTAATTGTAGCGGGGATTGGTTTAGCCTCAGGAGCAATTAATCATGAACTTTTTGGTGTTGCTGTTATGACTATGCTTGTCGCTTCTGTTACAGCCCCTCCTTTATTACTAGAAGCTTTCAAAAGTGGTGGTAGTGGTTATAAAAGAAGTCTTGATTTTAATGGAAATGCAGATCAAATTACTATTGAATTAGATTTTCCTTCAATGAGAGCTGCACAATTTATTTGTGATACAGTTATGGAAGGTTTTATTCAAGAGGGTTTTTTTGTTTCAAAACTTGATTCCTCTAAATATGCATCTTACCAAATTAGAAAAGATGATATTGTAATATTATTAAACATGATAAGAGGTGAAGATGAGGAAGCAACAGTTCGTTTCTTCTGTGGAAGAGAAGAGGAATCATTTGTAAGATTAATGATGCTTGAATCTGTTGCAGACTTTAAGGAATTTGCTACAACTATTTCTTCAATGGGTGATACTAATATGATTAGTGCTCAATTATTGATGAATATGTTTTTAGAAAAATAATATATTTATTTATATTAAAAACTTCTTTGGTTTATTCTCCAAAGAAGTTTTTTACGCTTTAATAATTTAATAAAAGTTGTTAATTTTCAGATCGAATTTTCAATAACTTTAACTGGTTCCCTTCATTAGAGACAACAACCATATATTCTTGATTAGGCGATATTGCTGCTTCTTTAGGTATAAAGGAGCCTAAGTCAGATTTACCAAGAAGGGTTAAAGTTTCATCTTCTTCATTGACATCAAATGTTAATAACTCATTAGAGTCTTTTGTAAAAACATAAAGCTTATCAACGATTGGTTTGGCATCAATTTTTGAATTACTTGTATAAAAGGTAAAGTCCGCTACACTATTAAATTTAGGAATACCATTAATCCCACCCTTGTATTCATTTTTCAATTCATAGCTGGTGATGTTTTCATTTGGTACTTTATAAACAGATAATTTATTATATGAGCTTACAATAAATTTATTCCAACTCAAAGCGACGCCATTTAAGTTATCATTCATAGGAAAAATTGGTCCTTTGATTGCAAATGGAATAATTCTTAAATCATCAATTCCTTTACAAATAGAACCAAAGGAAACAAGTCCATTTGATGAAGTTCTACATAGTCCATATTTATCTGGACTTATAGATGCTGTTGTATTTAAAAAGTTTCCTAAATTCTTGTTATAAGAAGATGAAATAGCAAAAGTTGCTTGTTGCTCTTCATTTTCGGGATTCAATAGATATTGTCTAAAATATAAAGATGTTGGATCATCTACAAATATATCATAATCTCTAATTATTATATTCCCCATATTTGTGGCTCTATTGCTATAGGTATCATCGCTATAAAGAGGTGTCAAATTATTATAACTATAATCATATGCAGTTATACTACTAGTAGCTTCTTCAGTTATGAACACTTTTGAACTATTGTAATCAACTTTTATATCGTTTACTCTAGTTAAAGGCATTACTGATGTACTTTTATAGGTTTTTATTACTTCTATTTGAGTATTTATAATTCTACAAATCTGCAGAGAACTATCACTACCATTATATAATAAGAATTTATTATCTGGTAAAAAACATATATCCATTCCTCTAGCTATTTTTATTCCACCTTGATTATTTATAATTGTATTTACAATAGTTGGAACATAATAAGGACTATCACTTGCAACTTCAAAATTAAAATTGCAAGAACTCGTTGAACCTGATAAATTTTTATTATTTACAATAACATCAAGTCTGTGTTTCCCTAAATTAGGTTTAAAAGAAGTATTGTTACCACTACCAATTAATGATCCGTCTAAGTACCAGCTTAAATCATAATCGGTAAGTGGTGTATTATCCTTACTAACTAAGATAGGTTTTATAATACTATTTAGTTTAATTATACTATCAACATTAGTTATTATGCAGGAAATAGGTGTCCCTGCTTTATTATTAATAATTAATGGAATGTTTTTTTCAGTTATAGAAGAATTTTCATCAAGATTAAATCGTGTAGTTGATTCACTTACTCGTGTATTAATTATTTCTATTGCTTCAATAGAGCCAGCAACTTTAGTATTATTGTCAAATAGTTGGGCCATTAATGTATAGGATCCAGCTTTTACTAGTTCCTCGTAAGTTGCAATGCCTTCAGTATAATTAATAGTTGTAGGTTCTTTAATTAAGGATTTTCCTTCTGAATTAGTTAATTGAATTTTAATATTTGGATCTTTTATTTTGTCTGCATCCCAGGTATATTCCATACTAATATCTCCATTTCCAAAAAATGTTTTTAGATCGATTCTAATGGCTGCTGGCAATGATGTTAGATTTATTGATTGCTCATTCTTCAGAAGCATAATATTATCTTTATTGATTGCCGTTACTATAATAAGCCAATCACCTGTATGTAAATCTTTTACTGTATAGCTATTACCAGTTATATAAGTATCTATGGCTGGCCCTGTATCATCCATACAAACAATTCGATATTTTGTAATATCTAGAGAAGTTCCTTCTGGTACAATTGTTTTTTTAATATCTGAGGATGAACCTTCTTCTATACTGATTTTTATAGAACTTGTTTGAACTTTATTACTATCGCAAGAGATAAAAAGGGTTGATAGTAAAAACAAAGAAATAAATAAATATAAATAATTTTTCTTTTTCATGAAAAACCTCCATTTATTATATGAAGAAATTTCCTTTAAGTGCATTAAATAATAATAATTTATATA
>JAENWY010000245.1 GCA_016649775.1 Spirochaetaceae bacterium | reverse complement strand
TGAGTACTATTTAAAATTTCCTCAATAGTAACTTTTAAAGTTTTACTATGCTCTTCGGACGCGAAAATACTAAAATTCAAAAATAAACCAACACAAACAAATACAAATAGATATTTAATTATTTTATTCATTATTTATTTAATTCCTCTTTCATTTTTAAAAACTCTTCTTTGTTAATCAATCCTTTTGCATATCTTTGTTTTAAAATTTCAATAGGATCTTCAACAGATTTATCTCGTGAATATAATCTTGACTTTTCATTACCACGTAAGATTATATATACAACTATTCCAATCAATACTATTCCAAATATCATCATAACTAAACCTCCATATGAATTATTAAAAATCGGACAACGATTTATAAATGTATACATTCCATATTCTCCAATACATATTCATTCTCTAAGAATCCTTATGTAATTTTTTTTTATTTTTCAAATCACAACAATCCAATCGCTGGGTGCCATATATTTCTTTATTAACTTTAGCTAATCTATCTAAGTAAGCTGCCCATCTCATTTTTATATTATCAATAAAATGTTTCATTTTAGCATCTCCTAAAAATACTATTTGGGATTATAACCTGCATTGCAAATTTCTTGTTCAATTCAGCTAGTCCCTAGGTCTTCTGGTTTTAAAGTCGCTGACATTTTTCTTTATTTTCTGAAAAATATCTACATCAGCAACAAAATTTATTTCTTTAACAATAATTATAAACTCTGAACTTGAAATGAATTCAGATCATACTTTTTATTTTCATATATATTACTCCTAAACTACTTAGTCATTTTCTTGATTGTTTGTAATAATTCATCTACAACCTCTACATCGCCACTTTGAATCTGATTAATAACACAACTTTTCATGTGAGCTTCTAATAAAAGCATTCTGACACCATTAATTGCTGATGTTATACTCATAAACTGATGCAAAATATCATCACAATAAACATCATTCTCAATCATTTTTGTAATTCCACGAATTTGTCCTTCTATTCGATTCATTCGTTTAATCATCTGGTCTTTTGTTCCATAAGAATGATGAGCTTTTCTAGTAGTATCTAAGTTGCAAGACATATACTATACCCCCCTACGGTATATTTACAATAATTTAAATTTGTCATTGTGTCAATAAGTTGAACTTGAATTCAATAATTTCCGTAAATTATTTTGCTTTTATTAGTTTTTTTTGAATAATAAAGGCTTTTCTAATAATAAATAAACTTTTTTAAAAGGTTTTATCGGTGGATTATATATAAAACCAGATAAAAAAGGAACTAGAACCGCACTACACAACATAATATAAAAGTCTTATACAATGCTTAAATCAAGGTTTTTTACTTATTTTTACCATACGAGTGCAAGTAAGTATTACTAAATTTTACATATAAATAGAAAAGAAGCTAATTTACTGGTTCCTTTAACTTAAGGGTAAGTGGGGAAATTAGCTTAACGGTAACAATATAGCTAATCCATATTTTAAAGGCATGATTTTATCTGATTTCTGTGATAAATTATCACTTGATCTTATTAAGAGTGCTCTTCAAACTTTTTTAATATATTTAATTAGACAAGAATCGGTTGCACTTGTTAATTATTCTTCATCAATTCATATAAAAGAAGATAAAAGTCGTGTTGATAACATCATATCTTTATACTGAGACGTGTTACTAGACAGAAGTAAAATAATTTGAATCTTGATAGGATATGCAGTGATTGCATAGTAGGTAAATCTTTAATACAGAAAATTTTTAAGGAACAAACAGGTTAGTCTGTTATGGAATACTATTATCGACTGAAGATTGAAAGAGCAAAGCTTTTGATAAAATCGGATAAATTTAACTTCTCTGAAATAGTAGAAAAACTTGGGTACACAACCATTTATTACTTCTCACGTCAGTTTAAAAAGATTGTCGGAATGAATGCAAGCGAGTACTCACGGTCCATCGATTCTTTTATATATTAATTTTTTTGTATACATTTTGTATCTCTTTTTCTAAATACTTTGAGATAAAGTTATTTTATTATTTTTATATAATAAAATAAAAAGGAAATCTAATGGATACCGAAGAACTAATCAGTAAATTTCAAATCAAAGGCGAATTGATAAAAATAAAACAAAACAATGAAGGACACATAAATACTACATTTATGTCTACATTTAATGATGATGGAATAATAAAGAAATATACACACCAAAAGATTAATAAATTTGCTTTTAAAAAACCTGACCATGTAATGGAAAATATTACAAATATTACAAACCATATTCAATCTAAAATAAAAGATATGAAAGATAAAGAAAAAAGATGTCTGGAAGTTGTTTTTACAAAAGATAACAAACCTTACTTTATTGATAAAAATGGTGATTACTTTAGAACCTATAAATTCATAGATAATGTTAGAACTTATCAAAAGATAGATAACTGCAATACTGCTTTTCATTTAGGTGAGGCAATTTCAACCTTCCAAAATCAACTGTCTGATTTTGATTGTTCATCCCTTTATGATACAATACCAAATTTTCATGATATGAGAATGCGATATAAAAGCTTTAAAGATGCAATTATCGAAGATAAATTTAATCGTGTTAAATTGGTTAAAAATGAAATTGATTATCTACTTGCTAACGAAGAACGTGGTTATATTATAATTGATGAATTTAAGAACAATAAACTTCCTCTAAGAGTTATTCACAATGATACAAAGATAAACAATGTACTGTTTAACTGTGATGGATCTGAGGCATTAAGTGTTATAGATCTTGATACCGTCATGGCAGGAACAATTCTTTTTGATACAGGTGATATGATAAGAACTGCAACATCAACAATTGAAGAAGATGATATAAATTTTCAAAATATGAGTTTAAATCTCGATTATTTTAAATCTTTACTTGAAGGTTATTTGAGTATCGCATCAGAGTATCTTACAAAAAGAGAAAAGGAACTTATAGTTGAATCTGGAAGAAACATTACTCAGATAATGGCAGTACGATTTTTAACTGATTATATTTCAGGTGATGTATATTATTCTATTTCTAAAGAAAATCATAATGTAGATCGATGCAGAACTCAGATTGCATTCATGAAGGATTTTGATAAGAAATCTGATGCATTAAATCAAATAATTAAAGAATTATATAAAAAATTGCGTTAAGCCACTCCTTTCGGACACCTCTTCAGTATCACCTAGTCCATAGTAACACCTCAAATCGGATTTATAAGCCAACATCACTTGTGCCAGTGAAATCAAGATA
>JAENWY010000136.1 GCA_016649775.1 Spirochaetaceae bacterium | reverse complement strand
CTATTACTTTATTATTTACCACCATAAACTAGACACTTTTTAAGCACGAATTTTCGGGTTATAATACTTTTCTGTATGATTATTCCCTATTATTCAAAACAATTAATTCATTTATATATATAGAAAAGGGACGACCTTTGAAGTATTATTACAAGTAACCAAACTAAATATAATACAGAGATCATCCCCTGAATGATTTATAACACACATCTTTATTTTTATCAAACTTTTAAATAATAAATCAACCAAGTTTCTATAGAAATAATAGTGATGTTGAAGTAGCTACTACACCAATTCGTGTAATCCCTGATCCTCTATCCTGTTATGGTGGTAAGATGCATATACATCAACATCATAAGATTAATTAAAATCAAAGGCTTGTAAAAATCCACAAAGTAGTAAGAATCAAATGTTTTATTTAGTATCCATAAACAACAAAAAACAAGATATAACCAATATTATAAAAAAAAATACAGACGAAGCCTCAACAACTTTTATAGTAATTCACCACAAATAGTTGTAAGAATATTTTGTTTTCATCTATAAGTATTTTATAAAATTTTTCAATTTTTTATTGAAATTATTTTGAGTATATATTTAACAATTTTTTGCTTATATTATCTAAATCTCTTTCTGCAGCAACCTTATAAGCGTTTGAAGTTAAATCTTCAAGCTCCTTATTTAGAATTTTTTCCGTTTTATCTTTAAATCCTGTAAGAGTCAGGGCCTTGTAAACGTCCTGATTTTCAATTAACCATTTTTTATAAATTGGTATATCTCTAATGAGGACAGGTATTTTTGAAGATAAGGCTTCTAATAGTGCTATACCTTCAGTTTCTTCATAAGACATAAATAAGAATAAGTCTGCACCACTAAAAGCAGATTTTAGTTCATTTTTATCAACATATCCGGGAAATCGAACATTAGTACTTGCAGATTTAATGGCTATTTTGATGTTTTTGGGGACAAGGTTTAGGTTTGTATACCCAAACCAAATAAATTGATATTCAGGCATTAATTTTGCTAATTCTATAAAATCAAGTATTCCTTTTCTCTCAATATAATGGCCTACAGATATTATTACTTTTTGAGTAGAACTAATATTATATTTTTCTCGAAAAGAAAATCCCATTTTTTCATTGGGACAAAAGAAATTTGTATCAATTCCATTGGATAAACTATAAATAGGTTTTTTTAAACCATATGATTCTAGTATTGATTTTGAATAATCTGTTGGGGTAAGTATGATATCACCACTATTGTAACAATGAATAATCCAACGTTTAAATAATGGGGCTAACCAGTTTGACCCTTTAAATGAATTTCTGAAATCTTCCATAGTTGAATGGGCATAGTAAATTATTTTCTTGTTCCTTAACTTTCCCCAATGACTAATAAATAAGGAATCAGGAAAAATGGTATTTAATTGAATAATATCAAAGGAATCTTTTATGTTTTTAGTATAAGGTAAATCCAGCAAATTAAAGAATTTTTCTTGATGACGTATGGCTTCACCAATACCGCTTTTGGTTGCAAACCGACTAAGTCCATTATATAATAACACTTTCATATTAACCTCCAAAATGAATTTTAATGTATTAAAGAAATTAATTGGTTAAAACCAAAAGATAATCCAAATGTATAAGCTGCAATTGCCAAAGGTTTACCAAGAAAAATAATTGTAGAAAATCTAGATAATTTCATAGAAGATGTTCCTGCTAGATAACATAGAAAATCATCTGGTGCCACTGGCATAAATATGGCTATTGTAAAAAGTTTTTCAAAATTCTTATTAGATGTCCAGGACTTATATTTATCCTTTAATTTATTGCTAAAAAGTTTTTCAATTAAATATGTACCATATTTTTTTGATAATAAAAAGGCCATGATTGAACCTATACAAATTCCAATATAATTATAGATAAATCCTTGTAACGGTCCAAAAATCAATACACCTACTAGCAAACCAATACCACCTGGAAGGATTGGAAACACAACTTGAAAAGCTTGAATTAGAACCAAAACAAAAGGGGCAAGAATACCAAATCTTTTTAAAAAAGATTCAATTACTAATTGTGATGAAAATAAATTAGTTTTAAATCCATACATAATAAAAGCAATAGTAAGGAGAAGGATAACACCATTATATATTGTTTTATAATTATTTGTTACTGATGATTTCATAATTTCACTTCTCTTATTTATTTAATGAGAATGTCAATATTGGAACCTTGATATTGTTGGTTCCCAATGTTGTTAAATCTACATTGTGATGCTTTTCCAAATAATATTCAATTGTTTGAATATAAGCCGCTTCAATTTGTTTTGCAAAAACACTTGATGAATAACGAAGCATAACACTATTAAAAGCATTTTGTTTATAGGCTTTATTTTGTTCACCTAATGTTATGTCTAGTTGATTTTGAAATTGTTGGAAGTTCTCATATTGCCAACCATTCATTCCATCAACAATGACTTCGTCAAGACAATCGTCTTTCCTACATATAATAGGGATAGAATTAGATAATGCTTCAATATAAGTCAGTCCTTGGGTTTCACTGTTTGAGGCACTAATAAAAACATCACCAATTCTGTAATAATCATTAATGAGTTCACGCGCTATCATACCAGTAAATCTAACCTCTTTATCTATAGATAAATTTACAGCAAGAGATTCTAGGGGGACACGATTCGGTCCATCTCCAACAATCAAAAGCATTAGATTTGTTCGATCAAGCTTGCTATAAAAATTAAATATTTCCTCTAAATTCTTTTCTTTAGCCAGACGACCAACAAATAAAAGAACTTTTTTATCGTTTGGAATACTTAAGCTATGTTTAAGATTTATTAATTTATCATTATTATCATTAATCAATTTAGGAATATTTATTCCAGTTGGTATAACGAAAATCTTTTGTTTGACATCATAGTTATAAAGTAGTGTTTGAACTTTATGACTTGGTGCAATAACCCCTTCAGTTTGTTTTAATATTCTTCGTGTAAATTGTGCAACAATTACTTTGCCCCAAGATTTTACAGGAGAAAAATAATGTGTATAATTTTCATAAACTGTATGATAGGTATGTATGATTGGAATATTTAGTTTGTTTGCAATATGTTTTGCCATAAAGAAAGTACTAAATTCACTTTGAGTATGAATGATGTCTGGATGCCAATTCATTAGCTCTTGAATATATTTATTCTCTTTTATAAGAGAAAGACGAGCACCTGGATATATTTTGCCTGCACCAATTGAGCTAATATAAATAACCTCATCCTTTTTAAAGGAATGGCTATCATTAGATAATGTAAGTATTTTTACATCATGACCCAATTTGATTAATTCTGTCTTTAAGTTTACAACGGATGTAACAACACCGTTAATTGTTGGTAAATATAATTCAGTGGTAATTAGTATTTTCATGTTTTGCACCTCTTTAATTCCTTAATTAAAAATAATTGAATATCATCTATTTGTATTATTACTTATAAACATGAATATAAGATGAACAATTTATTAGAATTAATTATATATGTATTATTTATTTGTTATTTCTCACTCTAGTTTTCTCTTTGCCTATTAATATATTTGTATATTAACGCTAACAATACAGGTTGTCACCTGTATTTATCAATTTAGCTATTATATAATAATTGTATTATTCAAGTTAAAATTTAAAAAAGAGGAGAAAAAAAGTGAAATTTCCTAATTTTCCGCAAGATAATTAAGGTTTCACTTTTAACATAATCATAGTTATTGTTTTATCATCTAATCAATTCAAATACAAGAAAATTACCGCTCTAATTAAAAATAAGGTTACAATAGTTTCAAAATAGCTATTGATGATAGAATAAAAATCATTTGTCCTTATTGTGGAAAAGAGATGATCTGTCATGGATTTAGAAGAAGAACTGAAAAATCTTATCTGATAAGTAAACATAAAAAAAGCTATTCCTAAGTCTTTTTATCGACTTTTTCAACAGCCCCTCTTCTATGTTTTCAATTCAATGTTCTAAACTTAAGCCAAGTCAACTTAAATTTTAGTTATTATCACATCACCAATAGTTCCCAAAATCAATAAATAGTTGATCTAACCTAAATTCATAAAAAGAACCTACGAAGATGAATTTTTATAATTCCTTAAACTTAGTGTATATAGTACACTAAAACACCAACTAAATTCCAATTAGTCACTAGTGGAATTGTTTTGACAATTTCTACTAAAATAACTCCTAATGATAACGGTTCTATAATTGTTGCTATTGTTTATTACCACCTCAAATAACAGGTTTATTGTAATTATATTGAAATCACTAAAATTATTTTAAAAAATAATGTTTTCATCCATAAATATTACAGTATCAGTTTAAAATGTTAATCTAAAATTTTTTTAATTTAATATTAAATGTAGAACCTTTTCCAGGAGCACTTTTGAGAGTGATACTTCCTCCGTGAAGTTCAATTATTTTTTTAACCATTGAAAGACCTAAACCAAATCCATTATTAGAATCTTTAGATCTAGACGTTTCTTCTTGATAAAACCTTGTCCAAATCTTCGGTTGATTAATCTCTGAAATACCTACACCGTCATCTTGAATCGATAAGTAACAATAATCTGCCTCTGCTTTTAATTGTATGGTTATATACGAATCAGTAAACTTAAGAGCATTTGAAAAAAGATTATCAAAAACTCTTTGAATCATCATTTTATTTCCAACTATAGATACATTGTCTTCAATATTATAAACAAGTTTTATAGAACTAGTTTCTGCAAGTGTTTGATAATCTTGAAGAATGGATAGTAATATAGATGATAAATCAAAGTTTTCTTTGTCTAATTCTATAGTTTGATCCATTCGTGAAATCTCTAATAATTGATTGATTAACTTAGTTGTTCGTCGTGCTTGTCTTGTGATAACTTCAAAAGACTTTTTAGCCTCATCTAGTGATTCTATATGTAATTCACTATATTGACTCTCTGCTAATATGACAGAAATAGGTGTTCTTAATTCGTGAGAAACATCAGAAGTAAATTGTTGTTCCCTTTTGGAAGAATCATATAAAGAATCAAGCATGCTATTAAATGCATTGGTCATCTGATGGATTTCATCTTCTCCATCTTTAAGGATAATTCTCCTAGTTAAATCATTTGTTTTACCAATTTCATATGCTGTTTTACTGATTTGTGATACAGGTTTAAAAGCTTTTTTTATAAGGGAATATCCTCCAAAGGCAATAATAATTAAAAACATTGGGCAAATTATTAGAAGAGCGACGAGGAGTAAGGATAGTTTATTTTTAAGCCCAGAAATAGAATACACACCTCTTATCCATTCATTATTAGCAGAATTAGAGATTCTTGCATCAAAATATAAAAAATCAGCAGTATCATTAATAAAATTCTCAACTTGGCCACCGTTGAAAATAGAATCAACGGTAAACAATGTTGGCAATTGTCCTTCTAGTAGCTCACCTTTACTTGAATAGCGTAAAATATAAACGCTTTCATCATAGGTTTTAAAGACTCCCTCTCCGCTAGCTATTTTCTTAATCGTATTGGTTAATTCTTGTTTACTAACATCATAAGCAAAACTATCAGTAATAAAAAATGCCATTATGAGAAGAACTGAAAATATGATAAATTGGAAAGACATATACCAAATAGTTACTTGAAAAGTAATTGGCAAATTTGAAATAAATTTATTAATACGATGTTTCTTAGTCTTTTTCAATTGTTTTAATAACATATCCAATACCTCTCTTTGTTATAATGACGGGGTTAGAGTTATTGAGATTAATTTTTTTTCTAATATTTTTGATTAATACATCAATGAGATTAGAAGCTCCTTCATAGTCAAAATCCCAAACATGATTTTGGATTTGTTCCCTAGTCATAATATGGTCTTTGTTTTGCATAAGAAATTCAAAAATTTCATATTCTTTTGAAGTGAGATCAATCTCAATATTTGAACGCGTAATTTTCTTTTTTGAAATGTTTAAAATTATATCATCTATTTTTATTTCATTTTCGACTAAACCATATACTCTTCTATTCATAACTCGAAGACGAGCCAATAATTCATCGAACTCAAATGGTTTTACTATATAATCATCTGCACCACTATCTAAACCAAATACAAGATCTTCTATTGTGTCTTTAGCGGTTAAGAATAATACAGGTGTTTGGATATTCTTTGCACGAATATTTTTTAAGAATTCATAACCATTCATAATTGGCATCATTATATCTAGAATAATGCCATCATACTCTGTCACGTTTATAAATTCTAAAGCTTCCTTTCCATTAAAACATGTATCAACACTATATCCATTTATTTTAAGATGTTTTTTTATTGCGCTATTTAAATCTTTTTCATCTTCTACTACAAGTAATTTCATAATGTTTGCTCCTTTGTTAATTAGGTTGTGATATATATAAATAACTATTTTTTATTATTATATATTATTATGAATATAAAATGAATTTATTCATTATTCGCAAGTTCTAGCTTAAATTTTCTTAAAATGAAATTGACTAATCAATATAATTAGTTTG
>JAENWY010000291.1 GCA_016649775.1 Spirochaetaceae bacterium | reverse complement strand
TGTACTTTGCCTTCAACATCATTTGTATGTACTACAAATAAATCAAATACAGGATACTTAGCATCACTCTTTACAATAGGTGTAATTTCTAAAGGATATTGCATTGCAGGAGCTTGTACTTTAACTGGAGTTTCTACAGTACAAGGAGTTGCTTCAACTACAGGTGTTTCCATAACTATAGCTTTAGTCTCATCCATCATATCTGTTTTCTGTTCAACAACCACTGAAGTTGTTTCTGTTACTACTTTTTCTACAACAGGAGCTTGTACATCCGTTACAATTTCAACTGCTGGTTCTTCTGTCTTTGTCTCAACTACAGGTGTAGTTACATTTGCATCTGTAGTTTTAGTTGTAGTACAACTAACTAAAGATACTAAACTTAAAGAGACAAACAATACTAAAATTTTCTTACTAATTGAAAAACTTTTCAAGGTTTTTCCTCCTAACTTTATTTTTATTTGTTTGTATTAAAATAATACTATTTGCTTAATATATCATATGAAAAGAAATTTCGATACAATAATGCAAAAAAATACATAAAATTTTTTCCTATATCTTTAAAACATATTTACTATCTATGTGTTACTTTTTAATTGTTATAAAAATATCACATAAAATAAATAATTAATACTTAATTTTTTAATTTAATCGTTATTATATAAAATAAAACACTACAATATTAATGTAATGTTCTATTTGAAAACATTTTAATTTATAAAATCTATTATTTATTTAAATTATCAATCAAAATATCACTTAAATGAAGTGTTTGAAAATTATTCATTTCAATCATATTGAAGCCATATTTATTTGCATATTCTTTTGTAGTAGCTATGTTGATTATTGCACTTTTATCAATATTTTTATTGTTAAGTTTTACACGTAAAATACGCGCTCCAACTTTTGCAAATCGATTATAAATTATTTTTAAATCACTCAATATATAAGCAGAGGAATCACCAGACAAATCTTTATACCCATCTTCAAATAATGAATAAAGTTCTTCTCCACTCAATTTTATTACAACAACTGAATCATTAGGAGTTAAAGCTAAAAGTATATCTTTATAAGTTACATCTCCAGATTGAAGGCTGGATCTAAAAGTGCTTGCAGGTAATATTGTTGCATCTACAGCAATCATAGAAGTAGTAGCAGAACATAGTAATTTGCTCATATTAGTTTGTTTCATTCCAATATCGAGATTTGTTAAAGTATAATTTAATTTTCCAACAACTTTATTTAGTGACTTACTGATTGAATTTTCTTCTTTTTCTAAATAAGAAGTAACTTTATTATCTTCTGCAACAGATACAATATTATATTTAGAGGCTAATTTACTTTCTTTGGGATTATTTACATCATTCGCAGTAATTTCGAAAGGTATCAAAGAAACAACCTTATTATTTTCTATAAGTAAATCAAAAACACCAACACTAGCCATATTAGCTTTAGCACTAACAATTGTTGTACCATTAATCGTACTACCACTAATTATAGAAGATTCACCATCTATAAACAAATCAATACCATTTAGATTTTGACATATTTCTTTTGCCCCGATTCCTGTAATATTATTATCTTTCATATTACCTAATACAATAACAAAATCAGAATACTGATGAGCAATATCAATAGAACTTTGAGCATTTTTTATAACTAAATCACTCTTATAAGTATCTCCGTTAACACCAAAAGGAGCGGCTAAACCTATAACACAAACTTTAAATTCATTAAATTGAAAAATTTGATACGGTTGAAATACTAAATATCCATTGCTATCTAATACATTGGCAGCTAATAATTTATAGCTATTTTTTTTAGCCATCAAATTAACTCCATTTTCATAATCATTCAGAGTTGGTGCCACAACATCATAACCAGTCAAATTTAACAAAGAAGAAGTTAGAGAATCAGTAGTTAATTTCACAAGTGGAATTGCTGAAGTATTATTCCCAGCATCTAAAACTAGAATATTTTGGCTTACTTTTTTTCCTTCTTTTATCAATGTAGATAATCTAGCATATCCTATAGAATGTTCACTTGAATAGATATTACTATTAACATCATTTGTGTGAACTAATATTAGATCAAATAAAGTATCTCCATTATCATTCTTTATGATTGGTTTAATACCTAAGGGATATTGGACTTCTTTTTTTTCAACAGGCAAAATAGCTATAGAAAGGTTATCAATAACTGCAGGCTGTTCAACTTCAATGAAAGTCTGTTCTACAGAACTAATTGAGCCTAAATTTTCTTTTGTTATTTTAGCAGTAGTTTTGCAACTAATAAAAGTCATTAACAATAATATTGAAAGCATCACAGAACTTAATTTAAAAATCGAAAAACGTTTCACAGGTCCCCCCCTATTTTAATTCATAATTTATTATCAAACTATAATATTAATATTGTATCATATTATTAACAGTATGAAACTAAAATTAATAAATAAAAAAAGACACTGCAGTATTTCATGCAATGCCCTCAATATTAATCTAGTTTTGTCTTATTATTTATTTAAATATTTAATAAGGATATCACTAAATAATCCACCTTTACCTACTGTTTTACCCATATCATAACCACCAAGG
>JAENWY010000269.1 GCA_016649775.1 Spirochaetaceae bacterium | reverse complement strand
TTATCTCCACAATGCACCAAATTAACTCGCAAAAAATTACGAAAGAAGTTAGAAAAGAGAGGTGCTTTAACCTCAAATGAAACTGATATGTTATCAGCTTTAAAGAATGAAGGAACTTTCAAAGACTTTTATGCTACAAAATAATAACAGATAAGTGAGAACAAATACAACTTATTAATAAAAGAATTCAATAATCATCAAACTTTTATACCCTTTTTATTCATTAGAATTAAATAATTTAAATAACTCACTTCTATAATCATCCACAGCCTCATTATTTATAATTATGATATCTCCTAGAATATCATCACTTTTAGTATTAATACTATCAACTATAAGAGATAACATCTCGCCCTTTTCAATTGCATAAAGCTGAGCCTCTTCTACTCTATCATTAAGGATTAAAGCAGTAATTATTCTTTCATTTTCAGAGAGTAAATCAAATAACTCTTTAAAAGGATCTGTATCAATCGAATTTTCTACAATATTAGCATCAATATTTAACTGTTCTACAACCGAATTATTAGAAATAGTAGAATTCACATCCTTTATTATTGATTCAAGCTCCTCATAACTATTATCATCATCCCTTTCTTCTTCTTCAATTTCTTTACAAATAGCTAAATCATCAAAACAATCATCACTCTCTTCAACAATCAACTTATCTTGTATATTACTACTAGCTTGTCTAATCTTATCAATCTCATCAGAATTAAAAGAAAAACCACTATCTTCAAGAGGTTCTTCATTGTTTTCTAATCCAATAAAATGCTCGTAAGGAAGATAAAAACCTTTTCTTGCATATGAATTATCTTTTAACCAAGAAACTACTAAGTCATCAACCCTTGTTTGAACTCTTAATTTCTCAGTAATTTTACTCTTTAAATCAAAACTAATATAAGTATTACCGTAGAAGAAAAGAGGTAGTTTGTTTCCACCACATTGATGATTAATAGAATCAAGTAAAATTATTGCAAATTGCTTTATATAGGATTTAAACTCATCTCTAAAATGTACCTGAATTGTTTTATGTACACCTTTGATGAAATAATCTATTTTCTTGTAAATATTGTCTATTAATACGATATTTACATCTAAGGTAGAATATGAAATCAAATTATCATAGGGAGTGAAAGAAGTTTCATAAATAGTATTTTCAAAAAATCTATCAAACTCAACATTAAGATAATCACTAGTATTAAATTTAAATTGTTCATCCTTGAGTTTGTAATAAACATACTCAAAACATTTTTCAAAAATATATTTAGTATTATTATTATATTTACTATAAGAATCTAAATTGAAAATATTAAATATTACAAAGCAAACAGGAGAAGTCCACTCTCCATTTTTATATACAATTTCTTTATTTACAAATATTGGAATATCTATTTCTTTAAAATATTTAATATCTTTAAGCTCTTCATAATGTTGAAAATAAATAACTTCATAGGCTGTTTGTAATAAATTTGTAAATTTAAGTGTTTTAGGACTTATTTTTTCAAGATATTTAATAAGTTTCAGAGTATCTTTATATTCACTTGAATACAAAGAGGAAAGAATCTCAGTTAAATATATTTGAAGAAATGTAACATAATTATTCTTTGGGACTTGTTTTTTCCTAATAGCTGTACGATAGGAAAAGTAATTAATTAATTGATTCTCCTCTAAATGATAGTATTGAACATCTTTTAAAATAGTAGGTTCAACACATTCTAATTCAAAGTAGACATTAACTCTTTTATATTCTTTAGCATCTTTAAGAAATTTTATAACAGAAGAGTGTCTATCTCTTACAACTAAATTACTTTCAACAATATAGGAAGCAATTATTTTTCTAAATTCTTTTAAGTCCATATGCCACCTATCTATGATGAATCTAATACTACAAGATGTAACATTAAATATATACTATTTTATTTATACCTTATTCACATGCTTGTAAATAATACTACTTAAACAGTGAAGAAAGAGCAACTTCTGCTGATTTAAAAGCCAAAGGAATGCTATTTATATCTTCTTTTTTTGTCAGTGGATACAATTCAAAACCTAATATTTCATCACTATCTTCTGCCTTCAACTTTAATAAGAAGTTCTTAGAATCAGACCCCTTAAAAGTAGCTTTAAAGAAAATATCACAGGTAATATAATCAATTTCATTATATTTATAGTTATTTGTTGCACTAGTCAAATAGGTAATACGGTCTGGTACTAACCCTATTTCTTCATAACACTCTCTGCCTGCTGCCTCTTCTGCACTTTCACCAGGATCAACGAATCCACCGGGTACTGCTAAATAGTCTTTTTTAGGTTCCCTACCTCTTTTTATAAGCAGAATATTATTAACACCATCTTTTTCAATAATAGTAACTAGACCAACAGCGGCAGCAACATTATTGTATATACTTAAGTGACATTCACTACAACTCCATTTTCTGTTATTAACATAAGACAAAGTTTCTTTACCACAATTTGGACAATATTTTAACTCTTTCATATAAACCTCACTCTATTTGCTATATCTAATATTTACTAAGTATTTTAACACAAAACAATACAAGAAAGTATCAAATTCTATAATTCAACAAATAAATATATAATAATTATAGTTTAATAAAAGATACTATTATATCCTTTATTTACAGATAATGCAAAAAAGGATATAATAGTATCCATGATAGATATTAACTCATTAGTAAAAACAGTACCAGAAATTCAAATTATTATTACCAAGAATTTTAAGAAAAGAAGAAAAGAACATAAAATTACTCAAAAAGAACTTTCCTACAGATCAGGAGTCCCAGTACCAAGCATCAAAAGGTTTGAACAAAAGGGAGATATTTCACTAGCAAGTCTTATTAAAATTGCAAATGTTTTAGAATTAGAAAATGATTTGATTACACTCTTTACTAAGCC